>NZ_JBEZJL010000028.1:22561-122109 GCF_040651755.1 Actinomadura sp. NPDC048394
CCCCACTCTCACCTCCCCCCCGCGCCCGCGCGGGGGCGGGCCCCGCCCCCCGCCCGCGGCCCCCCCACGGCGCGCGGGACTACTCGCTCTCGGCCTGCGCGGCGGCGCGCGGACGGCGGGCGCGGCGGCGGCGCGGGGCCTCCTCCGCGGGCTCCGCCGCGTCCGCGGACTCCGCCGGAGCGGCACCGTTGGCCTCCGCCGGAGCGGCGCCGTTCGCCTCCGCGGGGGCGGCGCCGTTCGACGCGACCGCGACCGGCTCGTCGTCGAGGATGCCGGGCGAGGTGCCCGCGACCTCGTCCGCGGCGTCCGCGGCCTCGACCGCCGCCTGCGCCGCCGGCTCCTCGCCGTCGACCTCGGGCGGCGGGCCCGCCGGGCGCTTGGCCGGGCCCGACTTCTTCGGCCGCGACCGGGCCGGCTCGGGCCGCGCGGCCTCCGGCTCCGCGGCCGGGACCGGCTCGGCCTCCTTCTTCGGCTCCGCCGGCTCCTTCTTCGCCTCGTGCTGCGCCAGCTTCTCCTCGACGGCCTTCTCGACCTCGCCCTTGCGCTTGCGGCGGCGGCCCGTCTCCTTGCCGGCGGCCTTGTCCGGCTTCGGCTCGACCGGGGTCAGGTGGACGTGGATGCCGCGCCCGTTGCAGGACTCGCAGGTCTCCGAGAACGCGTCCAGCAGGCCCTGCCCGACCCGCTTGCGGGTCATCTGGACCAGGCCGAGCGAGGTCACCTCGGCGACCTGGTGCTTGGTACGGTCCCGCGACAGGCACTCGACGAGGCGGCGCAGCACCAGGTCCCGGTTGCTCTCCAGCACCATGTCGATGAAGTCGATCACGACGATGCCGCCGACGTCCCGCAGCCGCAGCTGGCGGACGATCTCCTCGGCCGCCTCCAGGTTGTTGCGGGTGACGGTCTCCTCGAGGTTGCCGCCCTGCCCGGTGAACTTGCCGGTGTTGACGTCGATGACCGTCATCGCCTCGGTCTTGTCGATCACCAGCGAGCCGCCGGACGGCAGCCACACCTTCCGGTCGAGCGCCTTGGCGATCTGCTCGTCGATCCGGAACGCGCCGAGCACGTCCTGGTCGCCCGTCCAGCGCTCGACGCGGTCGGCGAGGTGCGGCGCGACGTACTCGACGTACTCCGAGACGGTGTCCCACGCCTCGTCGCCCGAGACGACGAGCTTGGAGAAGTCCTCGTTGAAGATGTCGCGGACGACCCGGATCGTCAGGTCGGGCTCGCCGTACAGCAGCGACGGCGCCGAGGCGGTCTTGACCTTCTTCTGGATGTTCTCCCACTGGGCGGCCAGCCGCGACACGTCGCGGCCGAGCTCCTCCTCGGTGGCGCCCTCGGCGGCGGTGCGGACGATCACGCCCGCGTTCTCCGGCATGACCTTCTTCAGGATCGACTTCAGCCGGCTGCGCTCCTTGTCGGGCAGCTTGCGGCTGATGCCGGTCATCGAGCCGTCCGGCACGTACACCAGGTACCGGCCGGGCAGCGAGACCTGGCTGGTCAGCCGGGCGCCCTTGTGGCCGAGCGGGTCCTTGGTGACCTGCACCAGCACCGACTGGCCCGACTTCAGCGCCGACTCGATCCGGCGCGGCTGGCCCACCAGGCCCGCGACGTCCCAGTTGACCTCGCCCGCGTACAGCACGGCGTTGCGGCCCTTGCCGATGTCGACGAACGCCGCCTCCATCGACGGCAGCACGTTCTGCACCTTGCCGAGGTAGACGTTGCCGACGTACGACTGGTGCGTCGCGCGGTTGACGTAGTGCTCGACGAGCACGTCGTCCTCCAGGACGGCGATCTGCGTGCGCTCGCCCTCCTGCCGGACGACCATGACCCGCTCGACGGCCTCGCGGCGCGCCAGGAACTCCGCCTCGGTGATCACCGGCGGGCGGCGGCGGCCCTGCTCGCGGCCCTCGCGGCGGCGCTGCTTCTTCGCCTCCAGCCGGGTCGAGCCCCGCACGGACTGGACCTCGTCCTCGGCGGCGGCGCGCTCCTCGCGGGCGGTGCGCACGTGCACGACGGTGTTCGGCGGGTCGTCGGAGCCGGTCCCCTCGCCGTCGGTGCCCGAGCGGCGCCTGCGGCGGCGGCGCCGACGGCTGGTGCCGCCCTGGGCGCCCTCGCCCTCCTCGTCGCCCTCGGCCTCGTGCTCGGCCTCGGCGTCCTGCTCGTCCTTCTCCTTGTCCTTGTCCTTGCCCTTGGCGGACCTGGACTTGGACTTGGCCTTCGCGGGCTTGGCCGGCTCCTCTTCCTTGGCCTCGGCGGCCTCGTGCTCCTCGGCCTCGTCCGCCTCGTCCTCGCCGCCCTCCTTGCCGCCCCGGCCGCGGCCGCGGCCGCCCCGGCGACGGCGGCGGCGCGACGGCCGGTCCTCCGACTCGTCCTCGTCGGCGGGGCCGTGGTCGCCCTCGGCCTCCTCCTCGGCGGCCTCGTGGTCGCGGTCGCGATCACGGTCGCGGTCGGACGGCTCGGGCTTCGGCTCGTCCTTCTGGCGCGCGGACGGCTCGGCCGTCGGCTGCGGCGGCTGGAACACGACCATCGGGGGCTGGAACGTCACGCCGGGGACGCCGACGCCGCTGGCGGGCTCGGCCTCCGACACCTGGCCGGCGTCCGGCTCGGCGCCGGCCACGGGAACGGAGGGCACCTCCGGCACGGACGGCACCGGGGGCACCGTCGGCGCCGCGGGCGGCGCGGCGGTCTCGTCCTGGGCGGCCGTAGTGCGGCGGCGGGTGCGGGTGCGGCGCGCGGGCTCGGCGGGCGCCTCGGACGCCTCGGCGGTCTCGGCGGTCTCGGGGGCCTCGGCGGCGGCCGGGGCGGGCTCCTCCGCGATCTCCGGGGAGGTCTCGGCGCCCGTCGGCGGGACCGGCTCGGCGGTCTCGGCGGCCTTCGCGGCGCGCGTGCGGGTGCGGGACCGGGTCGTCTTCTTCGCGGGCGCCTCGGCGGCGGGCTCGGCGGGCTCGGCGGCGGGCTCCACGGGCTCGGCGGCGGGCTCCGGCTCGGACGCCGGCGCGGGCGCCGCGGCGGCGGGGGGCCCGGCCGCGGGCGCGTCCTCGACGTCCGGCGGCGGCCCGGCCGGGCGGCTCGCCCGGCGGCGCGAGCGCGACGTCACGCCCGCGGCGGCGCCGTTCTCGCCGCCGTTCCCCGTTCCCGCGCCTCCGGCCGCGGTTCCGGCGGTTCCAGTGGTCTCTTCGGTGCCTTCGGCGTTGGCCGCATCGGCTTCGTTATCAAGCATCCGGGCAATCTCCCGTCAGGCTCCCGGGCGCGACCGCTCGTCCCGCCAGGGGGCGGTCCGTGCGGTGCGCCGCGCGGGAGCGCTCCGTCAGTCATCGGCGTCGTCACCGCCGGACGGTGGTCCGGTCGTGACGACGAAGTCGTCGGGGGTGCGCCCGCCGTCCCCTGCGGGACCGGTTCCGTGTCGCCACGGCTTCGGTCTCACGATCAGGCGCTGACGGCATCCGCGCTCGCGGGGTCCCCGGGGCGCGGCCGCGCGCCGCCGGCCGGGCCGGCGTCGTCGCCGGTCGGCAGGCCGGTCTCCCGGTCCGGATCCAGGGGATCCGCGAGGCCACCGGTGGCCGCGTCCAGGGGCCCCTGCGCCAGCCTGGTCACCAGCGGTGGTGACGGCGGCGCGAGGTCGGCGACCTGGCGCAGTCCGGTGAGGATGTCGTCGGGTCGTACGGCCGGTGTGGAATGCCGAACAACCATTCGAAGTATCGCACAAGGGGCATCCGCCGCCTCCGCGGCGCGCCGGTCCAGCTCACAGGAGGACACGGCAGCGCGCACGTCGAACCGGCGCCGCCCCTTCTTGGTGAGGCGCTCGACCTCGATGCTTTCGGCGGCCATGAAGGCGGCCACGGCAGCGGCGGCGGCGTCCTGCGCCACCCCGTCCAGCCGGATCCGCCACTCGGACGCCTCGAGCCGATCGGCGAGCGCGGCCGGTCTGGCCTGCGCGTCGCCGGCGCGTCCCGGCCCGGCCGGCACGACATCCACGATGTCGAGCCCGGGGGGCAGGGCCGCGTCGAGATCGGCCTGCACCCGCGCAGGGTCGCGGGTCTCGGTCAGCCCGATCTCGAGGTACTCCGCCTCGCTGGCAACCCCGGTCGCCGCCGCACCCGCGTACGAGATCTTCGGGTGGGGGGTGAATCCGCCGCTGAACGCGACAGGGATCCCGGCGCGCCGTACGGCGCGTTCCACGGCCCGGGAAATGTCGCGGTGGCTCGTGAACCGCAGCCTGCCGCGCTTCGCATAGCGCACGCGCAGTCGCTGGATCACGGGGGCCGGCGCCGGTCCCTCCGGCATGGGTGCCAGGGTTCTGGTCCTTCCTACTCGTGCCGAGTCGAAAAACAAGGTCTCTCTATAGAGTACGGGGCGGCGGGCATCGTTGCGCCGGGCCCCTTCCCCCGGACGGCCGCCCCCGCGCAGGCCACGGGCCCGAAAAGCCCGATTCCAGGGGCGTTTCGCGGGCGTGCCGCGCCGCGTCGGCCGTCGTCAGACGACCGAAAGCGGAAGCAGCTTCCGGCCCGTCGGGCCGATCTGGATCTCCGTGCCCATGGTCGGGCACACCCCGCAGTCGTAGCAGGGCGTCCAGCGGCAGTCCTCGACCTCGGTCTCGTCGACGGCGTCCTGCCAGTCCTGCCAGAGCCACTCGCGGTCCAGGCCCGCGTCCAGGTGGTCCCAGGGCAGCACCTCGACCTCGTCGCGCTCCCGGACGGTGTACCAGTCCAGGTCGACGGGCTCGCCGGCGAAGGCCTTCTCGGCGCACGCCGTCCAGCGCTCGTAGGAGAAGTGCTCGCTCCAGCCGTCGAACCGGCCGCCGTCCTCCCACACCGCGCGGATGACCTTGCCGACGCGGCGGTCGCCGCGCGACAGCAGGCCCTCGACGATGGACGGCTGCCCGTCGTGGTAGCGCAGGCCGATCGCGCGGCCGTACTCCTTGTCGCCGCGCAGCTCGTCCTTGAGGGCCTTGAGGCGGCGGTCGACGGTCTCGTGGTCGCACTGCGCGGCCCACTGGAACGGGGTGTGCGGCTTCGGCACGAACCCGCCGATCGACACCGTGCAGCGGATGTCCTTGCGGCCGGTCGCCTCGCGGCCCGCCTGGATGACCCGCTTCGCCATGCCCGCGATCGCGAGGACGTCCTCGTCCTCCTCGGTGGGCAGGCCGCACATGAAGTACAGCTTGACCTGCCGCCAGCCGTTCTCGTACGCGGTGGTGACGGTGCGGATCAGGTCGTCCTCGGTGACCATCTTGTTGATCACCTTGCGCATCCGCTCGGAGCCGCCCTCCGGCGCGAACGTCAGCCCGGAGCGCCGGCCGCCGCGGGAGAACTCGTTCGCGAGCGTGATGTTGAAGGCGTCCACCCGGGTGGACGGCAGCGACAGCGAGGTGTTCGTGCCCTCGTAGCGGTCGGCGAGGCCCTTGGCGACGTCGCCGATCTCGCTGTGGTCGGCGCTGGACAGGCTGAGCAGCCCGACCTCCTGGAACCCCGACTCCTTCAGACCCTGCTCGACCATGTCGCCGATCGTGGTGATCGACCGCTCCCGCACCGGACGGGTGATCATCCCGGCCTGGCAGAACCGGCAGCCGCGGGTGCAGCCCCGGAAGATCTCCACGCTGAACCGCTCGTGCACCGTCTCCGCCAGCGGCACCAGCGGCTTCTTCGGGTACGGCCACTGGTCGAGGTCCATGACGGTGTGCTTCTCGACCCGCCACGGCACGCCCGGACGGTTCGGCGCGACCCGCTGGATCCGCCCGTCGGGCAGGTACGTCACGTCGTAGAAGCGCGGCACGTACACCCCGCCGGACGCCGCCAGCCGCATCAGCAGCTCGTCGCGGCCGCCGGGCGAGCCCTCGCCCTTCCACTCCCGGACGACCTCGGTGATCGCCAGCGCGATCTCCTCGCCGTCGCCGAGCACCGCCGCGTCGACGAAGTCGGCGATCGGCTCGGGGTTGAACGCCGCGTGCCCGCCCGCGACCACGATCGGGTGCTCGTCGGTGCGGTCCGCCGCGTCCAGCGGGATGCCCGCGAGGTCCAGCGCCGTCAGCAGGTTGGTGTAGCCGAGCTCGGTGGAGAACGACACCCCGAACACGTCGAACGCGGCGACCGGGCGGTGCGCGTCGACGGTGAACTGTGGGATGCCGTGCTCGCGCATGACGGCCTCCATGTCGGGCCAGACCGAGTAGGTCCGCTCCGCCAGCACGCCGTCGCGCTCGTTCAGGATCTCGTAGAGGATCTGGACGCCCTGGTTCGGCAGCCCGACCTCATAGGCGTCCGGGTACATCAGCGCCCACCGGACGTCGGTGCCGTCCCAGTCCTTGACCTGGGAGTTCAGCTCACCGCCGACGTACTGAATCGGCTTCTGCACGCTCGGGAGCAGCGGCTCCAGGCGCGGGAAGAGCGACTCGACAGGCATGGCGGTGTCCTCCGTGCTGCGTCCGTGGGATGAACGCCCAGCCTACCGCCGCCCGGCCAGTCGAACGGGCGCCTGGTCGAACGGGCGGTGCTCAGTCGAACGGCCGCCTAGTCGAATCCCCTTCTGGGGGACGACCCCCAGACCCCCCGGTTGGGGTTCGACTGAGCGTCGCCTCCACTCCGCTGGCGCTCCGCTCCGGCGACGCTCAGTCGAAGGGACGGCGGCGGATGTGCACGGCCTGCAGCAGGCCGAAGGCGATCATGTTGGCGAACGTCGCGGACCCGCCGTAGGACACGAACGGCAGCGGCAGGCCCGTGATCGGCATGATGCCGAGCGTCATGCCGACGTTCTCGAACGTCTGGAACGCCAGCCAGCACACCACCCCGGTCGCCACCAGCGTGCCGAACAGGTCGGCGGCCTGGGACGCGATCCGCAGCCCGCGCCACAGTACGACGCCGAGCAGCAGGACGATCACGGCGGCGCCGACGAAGCCGAGCTCCTCCCCCGCGACCGTGAAGATGAAGTCGGTCTGCTGCTCCGGCACGAAGTGCCCGCCGGTCTGCTGGCCGTTGAACAGGCCCTTGCCGAACGGGCCGCCCGAGCCGATCGCGATCCGCGCCTGCTGGGCGTTGTAGCCGGCGCCGCGCGGGTCCGCGGACGGGTTCAGGAACGCGGTGAACCGGTCGATCTGGTACTTCTTCAGCAGCCCGAAGAAGAACACCGCAGCCCCGGCCGCCGCGCCGCCCGCGACGAGCCCGACCAGCCAGCGCTTCTGCGCCCCGGAGACCGCGAGCATCCCCAGCACGACCGCGATGAACACCAGCGTGGTGCCGAGGTCGGGCTGCAGCATGATCAGGACGCCGGGCACCCCGGCGAGCGCCAGCGCGAGCAGCACGTCCCGGCGGCCCGGGCCGATCTCCCCGTCCCGCGGCTCGCCGAGGATCATCGCGAGCAGCACCACCAGGCCGACCTTCGCGAACTCCGACGGCTGGATCTGGAACCCGCCGCCGATGACGATCCACGAGTGCGACCCGTTGATCGTGGAGCCGAGCGGGGTCAGCACCGCCAGCAGGCCGACGCACGCCAGCGCGTACAGGATCGGGACGTAGGCGCGCAGCAGCCGGTAGTCCAGGACGGTGACGACGCCGCCCAGCACGAAGCCGATGAGCAGGTTGAGGATGTGCCGCTTGAGGAAGCCCTCGGGGTCGTCGCCGTGCTCGAGCGCCAGCTGGAACGTCGCGGACCGCACCAGCAGCGCCCCGACCACCGACAGGACCAGCACGGTGACGGTGAGCGGCCAGTCCAGCTTCCGCAGCCCGGCGAGCCGCCCCTGCCACAGGCTCCGGTCGCCGTACCCGCCGACCGACCCGGCCCCCGTGCTGTTCAGCATCGCCCCGCTCCGATCGACGGCTCGAAACCGCCCGCGCCCGCCTCGCCTGCCGCGGTCACGGCGCGGTCCCCTGGACGGGCGCGCTCGGCAGGTCGGACGGTAGCTTGCCGTCCTTCAGCAGCGGCTTCTGCTTCTTCGTCCCGTACATGGCCTCCCAGATCTCCCGGACGGCCGGCGCCGCCGTCACGGCGCCCTGCCCGCCCTGCGCGACCATGACCACCACCGCGTACCGCGGGTGCTTCACCGGGCCGAACGAGGCGAACCACGAGTTGTCGTCCTTGCCGTAGACCTCCGCGGTGCCGGTCTTGCCGGCCACGTCGACCTTCTTGAAGTCGAAGCCGTTGAACGCCCCGGCCGCCGTACCGCTCTTGGTGACGCCCGCGAGGCCGCTCCGGATGTAGGCCAGCACCTTCGGGTCGACCGGCAGCTTCGCCGGCTGCGGGTCGGCGATCCGCCGCTCGATGCCGCCGTCCGGGCGCATCACCGCGAGGCCGAGGCGCGGCGTCAGCAATTTGCCGCCGTTGGCGACCGCCGCGTACGCGCGGACGAGCTGCAGCGGCGTGACCAGCACGTCGCCCTGCCCGACCGAGAAGTTCGCCGCGTCACCGGCGCGCCACACGTACCCGTCGACGCAGTTCTCCGCCGCGACCGCCTTCAGGTACGCGGCGCGCGCCGGGTCCGTCTTCTGCACGTCGGGGAAGCCGCTCTTGGCCGCCTTGCAGTCCGCCTTCTTGGTGGCGTCCCAGTAGTCCTTCTTCCAGCCGCGGTCCGGGATGCGGCCGCTGGACTCGCTCGGCAGGTCGATCCCGGTGGCCTTGCCGAACCCGTAGTCGCGGGCCATCTTCACCATCGGGTCCGACGGGTTCTTCTTCGGGTGCATGCCGCCGTCGCGCAGCCACTCCTCGTACGCGAACTTGTAGAACACCGTGTCGCACGACTTCACCAGCGCGGTGTGCAGGCTCATCGAGCCGAGCGCCTCGCCCTCGAAGTTGTGGAACGCGCGGCTGCCGACGTCGAACGACCCAGGGCACTGGTAGGTGCCGTTCAGCGGGTAGCCGTCGCCGACCGCCGCCGCCACCGACGAGATCTTGAAGGTGGAGCCCGGCGCGAACTGGCCCTGGGTGACCCGCGAGATCAGCGGCTCGCCCTTCTTCTTGCCGAGCAGCGCGTCGTACTCGTCCTGGGAGATGCCGCCGGTCCAGATGCTGGGGTCGTAGGTCGGGTAGCTGGCCATCGCGACCATCCGGCCGGTCTGCACGTCCATCACCACGGCGGCGCCCGCGTCGGACGGGTGGCCCGCCTTGCGGCCGTTCTCGATCGCGTGCTTCAGCGCCTTCTCCGCCGCGCCCTGCACCCCGGCGTCGATGCTGGTGACGAGGTTGCCGCCCGGCACGGCCGCCTTCTCCTCGGCGGTGCCGGTGACGCGGCCCTGGCTGTCGACGAGCACCCGGCGGAACCCGGGCTCGCCGCGCAGCGCCGCGTCGTACTGGGCCTCCAGCCCGGCCCGGCCGATCAGGTCGACGCCGCTGTAGCCGGTGACCTTCAGCCCCTTGCGCTTGTCGAGCTCCTCCTGGGTGATCGGCTGCAGGTAGCCGAGCACCTGCGCGGCGGTCGCGCCCTCGGGCCGCGGGTAGTCGCGGACGGCCTGGACCTGCGCGGTCACCCCGGGGAAGTCCTCCTGCCGCTCCATGATCTGCAGCGCGCGCTTGGGGTCGACGTGGTCCTCGACGGGGATCGGCTGGTACGGCGAGCCCGGCCAGCACGGCCGCTTGATGCCGGGGCCGCACAGCCGGATGCGGTTCGCGACGTCTTGGTAGGTGGTGCCGAGGACGCCGGCCAGCCGGTCCAGCACGGCCTTGCCGCCGTCCTTCTGCCGGGACAGGGTCGTCCGGTCGACGGACACGACGAGCGCGCTGCGGTTGCGGACGAGCGGGATCCCGCGGTCGTCGAGGATCATGCCGCGGACGGCCGGGACGACGATGTCGCGGGTGCGGTTCTGGTCGGCGAGCTGCTGGTAGTGCGAGCCGTCGAGGATCTGCATGCTCCACAGCCGGCCCATCAGGACCAGCAGCAGCAGCCCGACCAGCACGTACAGGACGACGAGACGGAAGTGCGTTCTCGGGTTCACAGGCCGCCGCCCCGCCCCGACATCGCGCGGTAGCGGGCGGCGGGCACCGACAGGCGGTCCCCGCGGGAGCGCTCGCCGCGCTCGTACCTGCGGGTGACGCGCAGCACCGCCCACACGACGAACGGGCTGGCGACCACGTCGTAGCCGACCTGCAGCGGCACCATGCTCGACACGGTGTCCCACTGGGCGCGCGGATCGCCGAGGATCATGCCGGTCACCGCGTACAGCACGGTCCCGGCGAGGGCGCCGGCGGCGACCGCGAAGAACGGCACGACCGTCTGCCGGTCCATCTCCGCGGACGCGATGCCGCACAGGTAGCCGATGAGGCAGTAGACGAGCGCGTACCGGCCGATGGTGTGGTCGGCGGGCGGGATGATGTCGGCGGCGAGGCCCGCGAGGAACCCGGTGACCATCCCGGTCATCGAGCCGAAGACGAGCGCGAGCGCCACCACCGCCAGCAGCACGAGGTCGGGCTGCACGCCGCCGGGCAGCGGCAGCCGGTTGGCCACCGACACCTGCAGGATCAGCGCGACCACGACCACCAGCACGGTGGTGACGGTGCGGCCGGTCTGCGACGTCTCCGGTGGGTTCAGCACGTCATCCCCCCGAGCTCGGGTTCGCGGACGGGGTGGCGGTGCCGTCCGCTTCGGTCTTGGGTCCCTTCTTGCCCTTCTTCTTCTTTTCGCCGGGCGAGCCGCTGGGGGACGGCGTCGGGCTCGGCGACGGCGGCGGGGCGGGCTTGGCCGGCAGCACCGCGTCGCGCGGGTCGGTCTTCGGCGGGGCCACCACGACGGCGACCACGTCCAGGCTGGTGAAGTGCACGAACGGCTTGACGTAGGCGGTGCGGGTCAGCCCGCCGGACGCGGCGTCGATGCGCTCCACGGTGCCGATCGGGACGCCCGGCACGTACGGGCGCTCGCCCTGCGAGCCGAGCGTGACGAGCCGCTGCCCGACCCGCATCGGCGCGCTCGCGTCCAGCAGCTGGAAGCGCAGCGGGGTGGCGCCGCCGCCGAGGCCGCGCCGCCCGGTGCCCTGCACGATGCCGATCTCCTTGGAGTCCTCCAGGCGGGACCCGACGGAGGAGGTCTGGTCGGTGGCGAGCAGCACGGTCGCGGTGGCGGGGCCGACGCGGGTGACCCGTCCGACGAGCCCGTCCGCGCTCATCACGGTCATGTCGGGGCGGACGCCGCTGCGGCCGCCGACGTCGATGGTGACGGTGTCCTCGAAGCCCTGGCCGGCGGAGATCACCTGCGCGGCGAGGATCTTGTAGCCGCCCATCCCGGCGGTGCCGAGCAGCCGCTGCAGCTGCGCGGAGCGGTCCTGGTCGAGGCGGGTGGAGCGGAGCTGCTCGCGCAGCCGCTGGTTGTCGCGGGCGAGCCGGTCGGCGCGGCGCTTCTCGCCCGGCGCGTCGGTGATCGCGTCGAAGGTGTTGCCGACCGGCCGCACCACCGACGCCGACGCCCGCTCGACCGGCCCGAACACGGCCGCGCCGACGCTTCTCAGCCCGCTCAGCGGCGAGTGGTCGCCGCCGCGGTAGTCCACGGTGATCATCGCGAGGGCCGCGACGAGCAGCACGCCGAGGACCGCGCGGGTGCGCCGGGTGTCCTTCACCCACCGACCTCCGGATTCTGTGGTCGCCGCCGGTAGTTCAGTGCCGCGGCCGGTTCAGTGCCGCGACTCCGGTACGAGGACCTGCCGGAGCGACTCGAAGTCCTCGACGCACTTGCCGGTGCCGAGCACCACCGAGTCGAGCGGGTTGTCCACCAGGTGGATCGGCATGCCGGTCTCCTCGCGGAGCCGCTCGTCCAGGTTCTTCAGCAGCGCGCCGCCGCCCGTCAGGGCGATCCCGCGGTCCATGATGTCGCCGGAGAGCTCGGGCGGGCACTTGTCGAGCGTGGTCTTCACCGCGTCCACGACGGCGTTGACCGGTTCCTCGATCGCCCGCCTGACCTCCTCGGCGGAGATCACGACGGTCTTGGGCAGCCCGCTGACGAGGTCGCGGCCGCGGATCTCGGCGTGCGGCTCCTCGTCGCCGCCGGGATAGGCGGACCCGATCGCCATCTTGATCTCCTCGGCGGTCCTTTCCCCGAGCATCAGCGAGTACTCCTTCTTGGAGAAGGAGATGACCGCCTGGTCCAGCTCGTCGCCGCCGACCCGCACCGACTGGCTCGTCACGATGCCGCCGAGCGAGATGATCGCGACCTCGGTGGTGCCGCCGCCGATGTCGACCACCATGTTGCCGGTCGGCTCGTAGACGGGCAGCCCGGCGCCGATCGCGGCGGCCATCGGCTCCTCGATGATGTACACGCGCCGGGCTCCGGCCTGGTAGCCGGCATCCTTGACGGCGCGCTGCTCCACCCCGGTGATCCCGCTCGGCACGGCCACCACGATCCGCGGCTTGGCGAAGTGCCGGCGTTTGTGGACCTTCTGGATGAAGTACCGGAGCATCCGCTCGGTGACGTCGAAGTCGGCGATGACACCGTCCTTGAGCGGGCGGACCGCCACGATGTTGCCGGGCGTGCGGCCGATCATCCGCTTGGCCTCGATGCCCACCGCGACGATCTTGCCGGTGTTGGTGTTGATCGCGACCACGGACGGCTCGTTGAGGACGATGCCGCGCCCCCGCACGTACACGAGCGTGTTGGCGGTGCCAAGGTCGACCGCCATGTCACGGCCGAGAAACGACAGCTTGTTACCCATGAAGAAAGGGAGCCCTTCATGATTGTCGGGCGTGTATAGCGGCGCGTCCATCGTAACGTGCAGGCGCGCTCGCGGGCAGTCGCCCCCGCTCCGCGCGTCGCCCAAAAAACGGGTCCTGAGCAGCCCGCTTTTGGCTAAAGCAACGCGGGCCGGAGAACTCCGGCCCGCGTGTCGTGCGCGACCCGTCCCACGGCCTGCCGGACGTGGCGGGGTTCCAGGGGACGCCCCCTGGCGGAGGTTCAGCCGAGCTCGGGGAAGAAGAGCTTGATCTCGCGCTCGGCGGAGTAGGTGGAGTCGGAGCCGTGGACGATGTTCTCGCCGATCTCCAGGGCGAAGTCGCCGCGGATGGTGCCGGGCGTGGCGCTGACCGGGTCGGTGGCGCCGGCCAGGGCGCGGAACGCCTCGATGGCGCGCGGGCCCTCGACGACCATGGCGACGAGCGGGCCGCCGGTGATGAACTCGACCAGCTCGCCGAAGAACGGCTTGTCGGCGTGCTCCTCGTAGTGGGTCTCGGCGGTCTCGCGGGCGAGGGTGCGCAGTTCGAGCGCGACGAGCGTCAGGCCCTTGCGCTCGATCCGGGAGACGACCTCGCCGACGACGCCGCGCCGGACGCCGTCGGGCTTGACCAGGACGAGAGTGCGCTCGGACACGTGTGTTTCTCCTTGAGGAATTCAGATTGGGTGAGCGCGCGAATCCTACCCGGCTTCTGGGGCCGGAGCGGATTCGGCGGCGCGGCCGTGGTGCCGGGCGGCGCCGTGCCGTTGTCCTGCGCGGTCGTGTCGTTGTCCGGCGCGGTCGTCTCGTTGTCCGGTGAGGCCGTGTCGTTGTCCGGCGCGGTCGTGTCGTTCTCCGGCGCGGCGGTGCCGGGCGATGACGCGCAGGGTGACGGCGGCGAGCAGGACGGCGGCCGCGCCGGCGGCGAGGAGCCAGGCGCGGTAGCCGCCGGCGAGCGCGTCGAGGTGCCCCGCGCCGGCGGGCGCGTCCGCGCGCCGCAGCCGGTCCGCCTGCAGCGAGAGCACGAAGAGCTGCCCGGTGAGGACGGCGGGGAAGCACAGGGACAGGCCGAACAGCGCCGCGCCGACCTGCGCGTCCCGCAGGGAGGCGGCGAGGGCGAGGCCGGCGCCGGTGCCGAGCGGGACGAGCAGGACGACCGGGGTCCAGCGTCCGGTGGGCCCGGCGGCGAGGGCCAGGGCGATGCCGGTGGCCATCAGGGCGTACCCGGCTCGGACGGCGGCGCGGGGGCGCGCGCGGGACGCGGCGAGCGCGCCGGTCACCGCGGCGAGGGCCGCGGCGGCGGGCGGGAGCATGCCGGGCGGGGGGCCGCCCGCGGCGGCGAGCCCGGACAGCGGCGCCGCGAGCGGGTAGGTGAGCAGGCCGGTGGCGACCATGACGACCGCGCAGCCGGACGGGCCGCCCTCCGCACCGCCGGCCGCCGCGATCCCGGCGAGCGCGGCGAGCGCCGACGCGGCCACGACGAGGCGGGCGCCGGGCGACCATCCGTGCGCGGCGACGACGGTCAGGAACGCGAAGCCGGCGACGGGGACGAACGGCAGGGCGAGCCGCCCGCGCTCGGCGAGGCGGGGCGGCGGCAGCGTCCAGGGGACGCGCCCGCGCAGCAGGACGCCGAGGACGGCGGCCACCGCGGCCGCGCCGGCGAGCCAGGGGAACGGGGCGAGCGCCGCGGGCCAGCCGGAGGCCGCCGCGCCGGTGCGCGGCGGCGGGACGGCGTGCAGCGCAACGGGCATCGCGACCAGGAGCGCCGCGGCGAGCACGCCGGCCCAGAGGGCGGAGAGGGCCGCGTTCCGCCGTTCCCACACGAGGACGAGGGAGGCGGGCAGCGCGATCCCGGCGCCGGCGCCCTGCACGGCGCGGACCGCGCCGACCAGCGGCACCGAGCCGGCGAACCGGACGGCGCCGAGCCCGCCGAGCAGGACGACGAGGCCGGTCGCGAGGACGGCCCACGCGGGCAGGCGGCGGGCGGCGACGGCGGCGAGCGGGACGGTGAGCGCGAGCGCGGGCAGGGACAGGCCGGTGGCGCGCAGCAGGGCGGGGACGCGGGCGTCGCCGAGGCCGAGCGCACGCGCGGCGGCGGGGACGGCGCCGGCGGTGGCGTCGGGCACGACCAGCACGGCGGCGGGCAGGACGGTGACGGCGGTCAGCAGCGCGCCGAGCGCCGCGCTCCGGCGCCGTGCCGCGGCGGCGCCGGCGGCGGGGCGGTCCGGCGCCGCGAGCGGGACGCCCCGGTGGTCGTGCGCGTGGGAGGACACGGCGTGCTCCTTCGGAGGTCGTCCCCGCCGAACGCACTATTTCCCGATAAAGAAGAATGTCGGAATTGTTCGTCCATCGTGCGCAGGGATTCGGCGAGGAATGGGTGCCGTCCCCCGCGAATTTAGCGCGCCGGGAGCCGCTCCACCTTGCGTCCCATCCAAAAGGCCGTCAGCCAGAGCGCCCCGAACAGGACGCCGAGGAAGAACATGGCCGGCACCATGAACCCGGTCGCGATGATCGCCACCTGCAGCACCGAGCCCGCCGCGAACGACCACCGGAACTGCAGCAGCCCGGCCATCAGCAGGCACAGCACCGCGAGGCCGCCGCACACCGCCCCGGCCGTCGCGCCGGACACGTCCAGCACCGCGACCGCCACCGGGATCGCCAGCGCGATCACGATCGCCTCGCAGGCCAGCACCGTGGCGTACAGCCTGCGCACCGGATTGGCGGCCTTCCTCCCGGCCCGCGCCCCGGCCTGCTCCCGGGTTCCCTCCGTCGCGCCTTCCGTGGTGCCCTCGGCCATGGCGGTCACCGGCCCTCCCCTACCCGCAGCAGTGTCCTGGCGTCGCCCGCCGTGACCACCGAACCGGTGATCAGGACGCCGGCGCCCCGGTACTCGCCGGTCTCCTCGGCCAGCCCGATCGCGCGGTCGATCGCGTCGTCCAGCCGGTCCGCGACGTGCACCCGCTCCGGCCCGAAGATCCCCTCGGCGAGCTCCGCCAGCTCCTCCGGCGGCAGCGACCGCGGCGAGGAGTTGCGCGTCACGACCAGCTCGGCCAGGACCGGTTCGAGCTGGTCGAGGACCCCGGCGACGTCCTTGTCCGCGGCGACGGCGAGCACGCCGACCAGCCGGGTGAAGCCGAACGACTCGGTGACCGTCGCGACGGTCGCCGCCATCCCGGCCGGGTTGTGCGCCGCGTCCAGCAGGACGGTCGGGCCCGTCCGGGCGACCTCCAGCCGGCCCGGCGACGCCGACTTGGCGAACCCGCTGCGCACCAGCGCCGGGTCGAGCTGCCCCTCGTCGCCGCCGAGGAACGCCTCGCCGGGGGCGATCCGGGTCGCGGCCTCCAGCGCGACCTCTCCCCTGGTCGGCGCGCCGCTGGCGAACGCCTCGACGGCCGCCAGCGCGGTCGCGGCGTTGCTCGCCATGTGCTCCCCGAACAGCGGCAGGAAGATCTCGTCATAGGTGCCGTGCAGGCCGCGCACGCCGATCATCTGGCCGCCGACCGCGACGTCCCGGCTCAGCACGCCGTACTCGATGCCCTCGCGCGCCGCGGCGGCGCCGGTCTCCACGACCCGCCGCAGCAGCACCTCGGCCGCCTCGACGGGCTGCTGGGACAGCACCGCGACCGAGCCCGGCTTGATGATCCCGGCCTTCTCCCCGGCGATCTCCTCGAGGGTGTCGCCCAGGTAGCGGGTGTGGTCGAGGCCGATCGGGGTGACGACGGCGACCGTGCCGTCGGCGACGTTCGTCGCGTCCCACGTGCCGCCCATGCCGACCTCGACGACCGCCACGTCGACGGGCGCGTCCGCGAACGCGGCGAACGCCATCGCGGTCAGGACCTCGAAGAACGACAGCCGCGCCTCGTGCTTGCCGTCGATCAGCTGCACGTACGGCAGCACGTCCTGGAACGCCTCGGCGAACCGCTCCTCGCTGATCGGCTCCCCGTCGATCGCGATCCGCTCGCGCAGGGTGGTCATCTCCGGGCTGGTGTACAGCCCGGTGCGCAGGCCGCGCTCGCGCAGCAGCGCCTCGATCAGCCGCGCGGTGCTGGACTTGCCGTTCGTGCCCGCGACGTGGATCACCGGATACGCGCGGTGCGGCTCGCCCAGGACGTCCACGAGGTCGCGGATCCGGTCGAGGGTCGGATCGATCTCCCACTCGACGCCCCGGCTCATGATCGCGCTCACGGCGCCGCGGTAGTCGAGCGGCTCGGTTGCCTGGCTCACGATGAGAGCCTATCCGGCGCCGCCGCGAGCCCCGTCCGGACCCGCGCACGGCGGCCGGGGGCGCGCGGAGTGGAACCATGGGAACCATGCGGGCCGATGAGGTTTTCTTCCGGGAATGGGAGCGGCGCCGTCCGGGCGAGACGCGCAGCCTGGCCCGCGCGCGCGAGCTGGCGGAGGCGCTGGGCGCCCTGTCCCCCGGGCTGCCGGTGCTGACCGTCGTCGGGTCCAAGGGCAAGGGGACGGCGGCGACGTACGCGTCGGCGTTCCTCGCCGCCTCGGGCCTGCGCGTGTGCACCGTCACCAGCCCCGGCCTGCGCAGCAACCGGGACCGCATCAGGATCGGCGGCCGGGCGGTCTCGGACGCGGAGCTCGCGCGCCTCGGCGACCGGCTCGGCGCGGCCATGGCGGGGCTCGGCCCGCCGGCGGGCGGCTACCTGTCGCCGTCCGGGCTGTTCACGCTGGCCGGCGTCCTGCACGCGCGCCGGGCGGGCGCGGACGTGCTCGTCCTGGAGGCCGGGATGGGCGGACGGTCCGACGAGGTCGCGCTGTTCCCGCCGGACGTGGTCGCCATCACGCCGATCTTCCTGGAGCACGCCGGGGTGCTCGGCGACACGCCCGCGGAGATCGCCGCCGAGAAGCGCGGCGTGGCGGGGCCGGGCACGCCGATCGTGTCGGCGCCCCAGTCGCCGGACGTGGCGGAGGCGCTCGGCCCGGTGGAGTACACCGGCGACGGCGGCGTCCCCGCCGATCTCCTGCCCGCCGGGCTCGGACGCGCCGCCGCCGCAGCCGGGATCGCCGCCGCCCGGAGGCTCGCCGGAGGCGACCCACCGGCGCAGACGCTGCGGCAGGTGCTGTCCACGGTCGTGCTGCCGGGCCGGATGTCCTGGCACACCGTCCCCGGGACGGCCACGACGCTGCTCATCGACTCCGCCATCGACGGGACCGGCGTCGCCGCCGCGCTCGCCGCCGCCCGGGAACGCTGGGGCGAGGTCGATCACGCCGTCGTCTGCCTGCCCGACCACAAGGACCTCGACGGGGCCGTGCGCGCGCTCGGCGACCTGCCCGTCACCTACGTCCGGCTGCCGCAGGAGCACCTGCGCTTCACCCGGCCGCTCCCGCCGTCCTGGGACGTCGTCGGCGCCGGCGCCGTCACCCCGGAGGCGCTCGCCACCCTCGGGCACCGCGTCGCCGTGCTCGGCACCGTCTACTTCACCGGGCTCGTCCTCGACCGGATCGGGGCCGGCACCGAGCGGCTGTTCGTCCCGCCGGCTACCGCGCCGGCTTCTCGACGTCCTTCCGGATCCGGCGCATGACGTCGTCCATCAGCGAGAAGTCCGGGTTCGCGGTCGCGACGTCGGACGCGACGATCCCGTAGGAGTCGCGGGTCGCCCACGCGCAGTACGTGTGCGTCTCGGCGAGCACCGCGAACGTCCCGCACTCCGCCCTGCCGCCGTTCTGCCCCGGGTTGCCCTGCTCGCCGGAGATGAACGTGCTGGGCCGCAGCTTGCGCAGGAACGCCGCCGGGTCGCCGACCGCGCCCGTCCCGCCCACGAACAGCACGTTCGCGCGCCCGACCGGCTCGGTGTACACCGCCGTGCCGTTCTTCGCCGCGGGGACCCCGGCGGCCTCCACGGCCGCCATGACGAACGGGTACGCCGCGCTCGCGGCGGGCTCGACGGGGTCCCTGGTCATCCCGCCGGCGCGCGGCAGCACGTCGATCTTCCGGGTGGACGCGGCCGCCCCGGCCCCGGCGCCCTTCCCGCCCTTCCCCGCGGCGGGCCCGTCCGGCTTGAACGCCAGGACGCCGACCAGCAGCACCGCGACCAGCGCAGCGCCGACCGCGGCGCCCAGCAGCAGCCCGGACACCTGCCGGCGCTCCCGCGCCGGCTCGGCCGCGCCGGGCGCCGGCGCGCCCAGCGGCGCCGGCAGCAGGTGCGGCCCGGTCCCGTCCGGGAGCACGATCGGGCCGGTCCCGTTCGGGAGCGGATGACCGCCCGTGCCGCCGGGCAGCGGATGCCCGCCGGTCCCGACGGGCAGGGGGTGCCCGCCGGTGCCGTTCGCCGCGAGGGGCAGGCGGTGGCCGCCCGTCCCGCCCGGAAGCGGCTGCGGGCCCGTGCCGTTCGCGATCATCTGCGGTCCCGTCCCGTCGGCGCCCGCCGACCACCACGGCGGCGAGTCGCCCCAGGGCGCCGGGGCGGCGGTGAACCCCCCGGGCGGCCCGCCGTCCTCGACGACCTGCTGGCGGCCCGGCTCGTCGCCCGGCGGCGCACCCGGCACGCCGGGGCGAGGAGGTGATTCGGCCATTGCTCTCCCGAGGATTCCGTACGCCTGAAAGCCCGCGGATCACCCGGATCGTAACCGGGCGGCCGGGCCCGCGCCGACCGTTCGCGTCAGGCCGGGCGCCCGTGGCCCGGCCGGACGCCGCCGACCCGCCGCGCTCAGGCCGGCGGCAGCGCGCCGAGCTGCGCCTCCAGCCGCGCGATGGCGGCCTCCGCCTGCGCCAGCCGTTCGCGGTTCTTGGCGACGACCGCCTCGGGCGCCTTCGCCATGAACGCCTCGTTGCCGAGCTTGCGCCGCGCCTGGTCGGCCTCCTTGCGCGCCGCCGCGAGGTCCTTGTCGAGCCGCTTGCGCTCGGCCGCGACGTCGATCACCCCGGCGGTGTCCAGCCGGACCGTGACGCCCTCGACCGGCAGCGACGCGGTGGCGGCGAAGCCGTCGCCCGGCGCGGTCAGCCGCAGCAGGGCGCGGACGCCCTCCTCGTGCGCGGCGAGCGGCGACCCGCCCCACTCCAGCGCGGCGGCGACCCTCTGCCCCGGCTTGAGCCCCTGGTCGGCGCGGAACCGGCGGACCTCGGTGACGAGCCGCTGCAGCGACTCCACGAGCGTCTCGGCGCCGCGGTCGGCGCGGCCGGCGTCGGCGGACGGCCAGGCCGCGGTCACGATCGTGTCGGCCCCGGTCAGGGACGTCCACAGCTCCTCGGTGACGAACGGGATCACCGGGTGCAGCAGCCGCAGCAGGCTGTCGAGCACCTCGCCGAGGACGCGCCGCGTCGCGTCGGCGCGCTCGTCCGCGAGCTGGACCTTCGCCAGCTCCACGTACCAGTCGCACACCTCGTCCCACGCGAAGTGGTACAGCGTCTCGCAGGCCTTGGCGAAGTCGTAGGACTCCAGCTGCGCGTCCACCTCGGCGATGACCGCGTGCAGCCGCGACAGGATCCACCGGTCCACCGTCGTGAGCCCGGCCGGGACGTCCCCGCGCACGTGCGCGCCGTTGATCATCGCGAAGCGGGTCGCGTTCCACAGCTTGTTGCAGAAGTTCCGCGACCCCTGCGCCCACTCCTCCGCCACCGGGACGTCGCCGCCCGGGTTCGCGCCGCGCAGCAGCGTGAACCGCGTCGCGTCGGCGCCGTACCGGTCGATCCAGTCGAGCGGGTCGACGACGTTGCCGAACGACTTCGACATCTTCTTGCCGTGCTGGTCGCGGACCATCCCGTGCAGCGCGATGGTCGTGAACGGCTCGGCGCCGTCCATCGCGTACAGCCCGAACATCATCATCCGGGCCACCCAGAAGAACAGGATGTCGTACCCGGTGACCAGCACCGACGTCGGATAGAACCGCTCCAGCTCGGGCGTCTTGTCGGGCCAGCCGAGCGTCGAGAACGGCCACAGCGCCGAGGAGAACCAGGTGTCGAGGACGTCGCCGTCCTGCGTCCAGCCGGCGGGCGGCTCCTCGTCCGGGCCGGGGCAGACGGTCTCGCCGTCCGGGCCGTACCAGACCGGGATGCGGTGCCCCCACCACAGCTGCCGGCTGATGCACCAGTCGTGCATGTTGTCGACCCACTCGAAGTAGCGGGACGCCATCTCCGGCGGGTGGATCGCCACCCGGCCGTCGCGGACCGCGTCGCCCGCCGCCTTCGCCAGCGGCCCGACCTTCACGAACCACTGCAGCGACACGCGCGGCTCCACCACCGTGGAGCAGCGCTGGCAGTGCCCGACCGAGTGCTCGTACGGGCGGATCTCCTTGACGATCCGGCCCTGCTCGCGCAGCGCCGCGACGACCGCCGGGCGCGCCTCGAACCGGTCCAGGCCCTCGAACGGGCCGGACGCGGTGACCACGCCCCGCTCGTCCATCACCGACATCGACGGCAGCGAGTGCCGGCGGCCGATCTCGAAGTCGTTCGGGTCGTGCGCCGGGGTCACCTTGACGGCGCCGGTGCCGAACGCGGGGTCGACGTGCTCGTCCGCCACGACCGGGATGCGGCGGCCCGTCAGCGGCAGCTCGATCTCGCGGCCGACCATGTGCGCGTACCGCTCGTCGTCGGGGTGGACGGCCACGGCGGTGTCGCCGAGCATCGTCTCCGCCCGCGTCGTCGCCACGACGATCGCGTCGTCGCCCGACCCGTACCGGATCGAGACGAGCTCGCCGTCGACGTCCTCGTGCTCGACCTCGATGTCCGACAGCGCCGTCAGGCAGCGCGGGCACCAGTTGATGATGCGCTCGGCGCGGTAGATCAGGCCGTCGTCGAACAGCCGCTTGAAGATCGTCCGGACGGCGCGGGCCCGCCGCTCGTCCATCGTGAACGCCTCGCGCGTCCAGTCGACGGAGTCGCCGAGGCGGCGCATCTGGCCGAGGATCCGGCCGCCGGACTCGGCCTTCCACTTCCACACCCGGTCGACGAACGCCTCGCGGCCGAGGTCGTGCCGCGACAGGCCCTCCTTGGCCAGCTCCCGCTCCACGACGTTCTGCGTCGCGATGCCCGCGTGGTCCATGCCGGGGATCCACGCCGTCTCGTAGCCCTGCATCCGGCGCCGCCGGATCAGCGTGTCCTGGATCGAGTGGTCGAGGGCGTGCCCCATGTGCAGCGAACCGGTCACGTTCGGCGGCGGGATCACGATCGAGTACGCGGGCCGGGACGGGTCGCGGGCCGGGTCGGCGGTGAACAGCCCCGCCGATACCCACCGCTCGTAGAGCCGGCCCTCGACATCGGCCGGTCGGTACTGGGTGGGCAGGTCGACGTCCGCGGCGGCCCCGTGGCCGCGCTCACTGCTGGGCTGTGTCACGGCCAACGATTCTACGGGGACCGCGGCGGTCCCACGGCCCGCCCCGCCTCGCCCGCCGTCGCTGCGCAGCGGCCCGCGGCGGCCCGCGGCGGCCCGCGGCGGCCCGCGGCGGCCCCAGAGAGCGTTTTCCCGCCGCGGACGGGACACAGGTCACCTGACACCGGGTCGCCCCCACGGAAAGGGTGATGCCGACACGCCGCGACACCGGGGGCGAAAGGAGTGGGAAGGGATGCGAGCGGTACTGGGGCGCACCGCCGTGCTGGCGGGCGCGTTCGCCGCCGGGGCCGTCGCGGCGCACGCCGCGGCGATCCCCCACCTGCTGCGCCTCACCCGCGACCTGCAGCGCTCCCGCGAGCGGATCCTCGCCAGCCGCGAGGAGGAGCGCCGCCGGCTCCGCCACGACCTGCACGACGGGCTCGGCCCGACCCTCGCCAGCCTCGCCATGTCCCTGGACGCGGCGCGCATCACCCTCGCCGGCGAGCCCGAGCGGATGGACCCGCTGCTCGCCGACGTCCGGGACCGGCTCGCCACCGCCGTCGGCGAGATCCGCGACCTCGCGCACGGCCTCCGCCCGCCCGCGCTGGACGACCTCGGCCTCGTCGCCGCCATCGAGTCGTTCGCCGAGGGCTGCGCCGAACGGGTCGACGTCCGGTTCGACGGCGGGCCCGCCGAGCTGCCCGCGGCCGTCGAGGTCGCCGCGTACCGGATCGTCCAGGAGGCGCTGACGAACGTCCGGCTGCACGCGCCCGACAGCACCGCGATGGTGCTGCTGCGCCGCGACGCCGACCTGCACCTGATGGTCGCCGACACCGGCCCCGGGCTGCCGGACGGCGCCCGCAACGGCGAGCGCCCGCGGCCGCGCCGCGGCATGGCCGCGATGAAGGAGTGGGCGGCGGAGGTCGGCGGCGGCTGCACCGTCACGTCCCGGCCCGGCGGCGGGACCGTCGTGTCCGCGCGGCTGCCGCTGCCCGCCCCCGGCGTCGCCGGGTACCATCATGCTCCGCCCGGACGCCGGAACGGGCGCCCCTGAGCAGGTGAGCGGAGGCCGCCGATGACGGACGCGATCCGGGTCCTCATCACCGACGACCACCCGGTGTTCCGGCAGGGCCTGAAGGGCCTGCTGCAGGCGCTGGGCGTCGAGGTCGTCGGCGAGGCCGAATGCGGCCCGGACGCGGTCCGGATGGCCGCCGAACTGCAGCCCGACGTCGTCGTGATGGACCTGCACATGCCCGGCGGCAACGGCATCGAGGCGACCCGGACCATCACCCGCACCAGCCCCCGCATCGGCGTGCTCGTGCTGACGATGTTCCGCGACGACGACTCGGTGTTCAACGCGATGCGCGCCGGCGCCCGCGGCTACCTGCTGAAGGAGTCCGGCGCCGAGGAGATCGCGCGGGCGGTGAAGGCCGTCGCGGCCGGCGAGGCCATCTACGGGCCGGAGATCGCCCGCCGCGTCCTCGCCTACTTCACCGACATGCCCGACCCGCGGCAGGCCGCGTTCCCGCAGCTCACCGAGCGGGAACGGGAGGTCCTCGAGCTGATCGCGCAGGGCCGCAGCAACGCCGAGATCGCCGGCACGCTGTTCCTCAGCCAGAAGACCGTCCGCAACCACGTGTCGAACATCTTCATGAAGCTGCACGTCGCCGACCGCGCCCAGGCCATCGTCCTAGCCCGCGAAGCCGGTCTCGGCGAATCCCGCGGCTGACCCGCCGACCGCAACCGGCAGGGGGCGCGGGGGCGGAGCCCCCGCATCGGGGGTTCCAGGGGGCGCCCCCTGGGGGATATGTGATCGGGGCAGCGGTCCGCGCTTTCTGCGGACACACTGCCCCCATCACACCCCGATCAGGCGCTCTTCTCGCGCGGTTCGCGCTTGGGGCGGTCGCGCGGGACGAGGGTCGGGTTGACGTGCTCCAGGACCGCCTCGCGGGTGATGACCACGCGCGCGACGTCCTGCCGGCTCGGCACCTCGTACATCACCGACAGCAGGACCTCCTCCATGATCGCGCGGAGGCCGCGGGCGCCGGTGCCGCGCAGGATGGCCTGGTCGGCGATCGCCTCGAGGGCGTCGTCGGTGAACTCCAGGTCGACCCCGTCCAGCTCGAAGAGGCGGTGGTACTGGCGCACCAGCGCGTTCTTCGGCTCGGTCAGGATGTTGATCAGCGCTTCCCGGTCCAGGTTGTGCACCGAGGTGATCACCGGGAGCCGGCCGACGAACTCCGGGATCATGCCGAACTTCAGCAGATCCTCCGGCATGACGTCGCCGAGCACCGCCGAGGACTCCTCGAAGTCGGACTTGGAGCGGATCTGGGCGCCGAAGCCCATCCCCTGCTTGCCCACCCGGGACTCGACGATCTTCTCCAGGCCGGCGAACGCGCCGCCGCAGATGAACAGCACGTTCGTGGTGTCGATCTGGATGAACTCCTGGTGCGGGTGCTTGCGGCCGCCCTGCGGCGGGACGCTCGCGGTGGTGCCCTCCAGGATCTTCAGCAGCGCCTGCTGGACGCCCTCGCCCGAGACGTCCCTGGTGATCGACGGGTTCTCGCTCTTGCGGGCGATCTTGTCGACCTCGTCGATGTAGATGATCCCGGTCTCGGCCTTCTTGACGTCGTAGTCGGCCGCCTGGATCAGTTTGAGGAGGATGTTCTCGACATCCTCGCCGACATATCCGGCCTCCGTCAGCGCCGTGGCGTCCGCGATGGCGAACGGGACGTTGAGGAGTTTCGCGAGCGTCTGCGCGAGCAGCGTCTTGCCGGATCCGGTCGGGCCGAGCAGCAGGATGTTGGACTTGCCCAGTTCCACCTGGTCGTCCCGGCCCACGTCACCCGACTGGATCCGCTTGTAGTGGTTGTAGACGGCGACCGACAGCGCCTTCTTCGCCGTCTCCTGCCCGATCACGTAGGAGTCCAGGAACTCGTAGATCTCCCGCGGCTTGGGCAGGTTGTCCCACTTCAGGTCGGAGGTCTCGGAGAGCTCCTCCTCGATGATCTCGTTGCAGAGATCGATGCACTCGTCGCAGATGTACACGCCCGGACCCGCGATGAGCTTCTTGACCTGCTTCTGGCTCTTCCCGCAGAACGAGCACTTGAGCAGATCACCACCGTCGCCGATGCGTGCCACCCAACTGTCTCCTTTTCGTGGGGCCGCCCGTCTGAGAGGGTGCGGCGCGGCCGGCTGGCGTCCCGAGGGCTCTCGACGTTGGACTCGACGTTACCGCCTCCAACGGACTTGGTAAGCCCCTCGCCCGGAAGTATGACCACCGGGCTCGGGACTCCCCGCGTCCTACGTCCTCAGGACGACACTACCTCCGCCTTGCGCTTCCTGCTGGCGAAGACATCGTCGATGAGACCGTACTCCTTGGCCTCGTCGGCGGTGAGGATCTTGTCGCGCTCGATGTCGCGGCGGACCTCCTCGATGGGCTTGCCGCTGTGCTCGGCCAGGATCGTCTCGAGCAGCTCGCGGATCCGCATGATCTCGCGGGCCTGGATCTCGATGTCGCTGGACTGGCCGTAGGTGCCCTCGGTCGCGGGCTGGTGGATCAGGATCCGCGAGTTCGGCAGCGCGGCCCGCTTGCCGGGCGTGCCGGCGCCGAGCAGCACCGCGGCGGCCGAGGCGGCCTGGCCGATGCAGACCGTCTGGATGTCGGGCTTGACGAACTGCATCGTGTCGTAGATCGCCGTCATGGCGGTGAACGAGCCGCCGGGCGAGTTGATGTAGATGCTGATGTCGCGGTCCGGGTCGATCGACTCCAGCGTGATCAGCTGGGCCATCACGTCGTTGGCGGACGCGTCGTCGATCTGCACGCCGAGGAAGATGATCCGCTCCTCGAAGAGCTTGTTGTACGGGTTCATCTCCTTGACCCCGTACGTGGTGCGCTCGACGAAGGAGGGGATGATGTACCGGCTGTCGATCGGCGCCGGGGACCCGCCCGCCTGGACGCCGGGCCGGGCCAGATCGCTGAAGCCGGGTCGGATGAGGTCGCTCACTGTGTGCCTCCGATAGATGTTCAGGTCGTCAGGAGACGGGGCCCTCGGAGGGCACCTGGTTGGCGCTGAGGACGACGTGGTCGACGAACCCGTAGTCCTTGGCCTCGTCGGCGGTGAACCAGCGGTCCCGGTCGGAGTCGCGCTCGATCTGGTCGAGCGGCTGGCCGGTGTGCTGGGAGATCTTCTCGGCGAGCGTCTTCTTGACGTACAGCATCTGCTCGGCCTGGATCTTGATGTCGGAGGCGGTGCCGCCGATGCCGCCGGACGGCTGGTGCATCATGATCCGGGCGTGCGGCAGGGCGTAGCGCTTGCCGGTGGTGCCCGCGCACAGCAGGAACTGGCCCATCGAGGCGGCCAGCCCCATCCCGACCGTCACGATGTCGTTCGGGACGTACTGCATGATGTCGTAGATCGCCATGCCGGCGGTGACGGAGCCACCTGGCGAGTTGATGTAGAGCGTGATGTCGCGGCGGCCGTCCTCGGCCGACAGCAGCAGGAGCTCGGCGCAGATGCGGTTGGCGATGTCGTCGTCGACCTGCTGGCCGAGGAAGACGATGCGCTCGCGCAGCAGCCGCTGGAACAGCTGGTCGCCCAGGGGCAGCAGGGGCGCCTCGGCCACCCGCGCCTGGATCCGCGACGACTCGTCGAAAGTCGGAGGCATGCTCACCGGGTGTTCCTCCGGTCCTTTTAATCGGTTCGGATGATTGGACAGTAACGCGCTCACGACCCCGTTTAAGCCCGGGGGGCCGCCTTTTCGCCAGGGGCGTACCCACGCCTCGGCGAGGTATGGACGATCTCCGCGAACGCGACACGCCCCGCACCCGGAGCGCGGGTGCGGGGCGTGTCGGGAACGCTCAGAACGTCCAGAACGCGACGGGCCTACTTCGCGTCGTCGTCCTTGGCCTCGGCGGCGGGGGCCTCCTCAGCGGCGGCCTCAGCCGTCTCCGCGGGGGTCTCCTCGGCGGACTCCCCGGCCTCGGCCGTCTCGGCGCCGGCGGCCTCGGCGGCCTCCGCGTCGTCAGCGGCCTCGGCGTCGGCGGTCTCGCCGTTCAGCTCGCGCTGCACGGCCTCCACGTCGATCACGTTGCCGGACTCGTCCTTGATCGTGACGTGCTCGACCACGAGGTTCAGCGCCTTGCTGCGCAGCACCTCCGACACGATCGCCGGGAGCTGGTTGTTCTGGGTGAGGTACTCGGCGAGCTGCTGCGGCGCCACGCCCATCTGCATGGCCTGCGTGACGACGTACTCGCTGAGCTCCTCGTTCTCGACGTTCAGCTCCTCCTGGACGGCGAGCTGGTCGAGGACGAAGCCGCCCTTGACGGCGAGCCGGGCCGCGTCGGCGACCTCGGTGTCGAACTCCTCCTCGGACTTCTCCTCGTCCTTGAGGTAGTCCTCCTTGGACATGCCCGCCATCTGGAGCTGCTGCTCCAGCTGCTGGTTGCGGCGGCTGATCTCTTCCTCCACCACCTTCTCCGGCAGCGGGATGTCGATCTTCTCCAGCAGCGCCTCGAGGGCCTTGTCGCGGGCCTCGGACAGCTGCTGCAGCTTCACCTGCCGCCCCAGCCGGGTGCGGACGTCCTCGCGCAGCTCGTCGATGGTGTCGAACTCGCTGGCGAGCTGGGCGAACTCGTCGTCCAGGTCGGGCAGGTTCTTCACCTTGACGCTCTGCACCGTGACGGTGATCTCGGCCTCCTCGCCGGCGTGCTCGCCGCCGACCAGGGTGCCGGTGAAGGTCTTGTCCTCGCCGGCGGACAGGCCGACCAGGGCCTCGTCCAGGCCCTCGATGGCCGACTTGCTGCCGACCTCGTAGGAGTAGCCGGTGGTGGAGGCGTCCTCCACCTCCTCGCCGTCGACCTTGGCGACCAGGTCGACGGTGGCGAAGTCGCCCTCCTCGACGGCCCGCTCGGCGGTGGTCAGCGACGCGAACCGCTCGCGCAGGTTGCCGACCGTCTCGTCGACCTGCTCGTCGGTCACCTCGGCGTCGTCGACGACGACCTCGATGCCGTCGTAGTCCGGCACCTCGAACTTCGGCCGGATGTCGACCTCGGCGGTGAAGGCGAACTGGGAGCCGTCGTCCAGCTCCGTCACCTCGACCTCCGGCTGGCCGAGAACGAAGATCTCGGTCTCCTCGACGGCGCGGCCGTACAGCTCGGGAAGCGCGTCGTTGACCGCCTCCTGCAGGACCGCACCCCGGCCGACGTACTTGTCGATCAGCGGGGCGGGGACCTTGCCGGGCCGGAAGCCCTTGATCCGCACCTGCTGCGAGATCTCCTTGTACGCCTTGTCGAGGTTCGGCTTGAGCTCGTCGAACGGAACCTCGACGGTGAGCTTGACCCGGGTGGGGGTCAGCTCCTCGACATCGGTCTTCACTGGGGTAGGTCTCCTTGATCGGGCGCTGTCTCGGCCGCGGCGTTCGACGCGTGCTCTTTCCTGCCTGCGAGCGCCCGGCCTCGACGCAGGCGGCCTCACTGCCGCTGCCCGTCTGCGTCTTCTCAGCCGGTCGGTCTTCGCGGGCGCGGGCATGCCGAGATGCGGCTCCGCGCCCTCGCGCGCCAAGTCTATGGGGTAGCGGCGGCGTCTGCGGACATCGCGGTGGGCTCGGACCGGCGAATCGCTGTCAACAATCCCGTACAGGCAGTGACATTTGGCACCCGGACCCCCCATACTCGTCCGGGATGAACGGGATAGCCGCAGCCTTCAGCGCGACCGGTCTGTACTACCTGGGGTTCGCCGTCTTCAAGCTGGCGGCGGACCGGATGGCCCCTGTCCGGGGCAACCGCATCCTGCACATGATCTGGACGATCGTGAGCAACTGGATCTTCCTCATCGCCCTCGCCGTCGTGCTCGGCGGCCTCAGCCTGCAGATCGTGGCGCTCGGGAAGCTCCCGCTGTCCACCGCGGTGCCGATCTTCATGTCCGGGGTCGTGCCGCTGCTGCTCATCGCGATGGTCTTCTTCGGCGAGCGGCTCACCGCCCGCGAGTGGCTCAGCCTGCTGCTGATCGCCGCCGCGATCCTGCTGCTCACCGCGTCCATCAGCGGCCACGAGCCGATCCGGTCGGCCGACGTGCCGCTGTGGAAGATCGCCGTGGTGGTGGCGCCGGCGGTGCTGGTGCCGGTGCTGATCCTCGTCCTGGGCGACTACCGGCCGGACGGCCGGCACGCCCGCCCCGTCACGGGCATCGCCTACGGGCTGAGCTCGGGGTTCCCGGTCGGCACCGCCGAGCTGGCGATCAAGGGGTGGAGCGACGACGCGCACGCCACCAGCCTGCGGATCGCCGCGACGCCCTGGCCGTACCTGACGGTGTTCGCGGCGGCGATCGGCTTCGGGATCATGGTGATGGCGTTCCAGCGCTGCCGGGTGTCGATCGTGTCGACCGTGATGACGGTGAGCGCCAAGTCGTACCTGCTCACCATGGGCACCTTCATGTACGCGGAGGCGTGGCCGAAGGACATGGGGCACTCGGCGATGCGGTTCGGCGCGCTGCTGCTCGGCGCCGTCGCGGTCCTGCAGTTCCCCCGGCACCGGCCGGTCGAGGAGGACGCGCGCCCGCGCGAGGACGTCTCCGCCGCGCAGGACCCGTTCGGCGGTCCCGCGGTGGGCGGGCCGGTGCTCGGCGGGCCGCAGCTCGGGCAGCAGCAGCCTCCGCCCCGGGTGCCGCCGCAGCGCAGCCCCTACGCCCAGGACCCGCTGGGCACGGGCCCGTACAACCTGCCGAACCCGCCGCCGCAGGGCGGCGGCGCGCCGCGCCGGCCCGCGCCGGATCCGCGCCGCTCCCCCGCGCCGGAGCGCCACACCGAGACCGGCTCGGACGGCCGCTGGCGCGGCACCGGCCGCTGACCGAATCGGGCCACATCACCCCCGGACGGCATTGAGCCACGCCGGGCCGCGCCGAAGCGGGCTGGGCTTTGCCAAGCCGCACCGGGCTGCGCCACGCCACGCTGGGCTGCGCTGAGGCGTGCCTAATCCGCGGCCGGGCTGCGGTGAGGGGTGCCGGGCTTGGGGATGGCGGTTAAGTGCGGCGGGCCGCCGTCACCGTTTTGGCTGGTGATGGCGGCCCGTCGCGCGTGAACGGCCGTGGGGACGGCTCAGCGGGGCTTGCGGTCGCCGCCGGGGAGGCCCTTGTCGAGGCCGGCGCGGCGGAGCGCGTCCGCCATGGCGCCACCGCCGGAGAAGCCGCCCTGCCCGGACCGGCCGCGTCCGCCGCCCTGCCCTTGGCCCTGGCCCTGCCGCTGCCCCTGGTTGCGGCCGCCGCCCTGGCCGCGTCCGCCCTGGTTGCGGCCGCCGCCCTGGCCGCCTCGGCCGCCGCCGCGTCCGCCCTGGCCGGGCTGCGCGGCCTGGCCGCCGCCGCGGGAGGGCCGGCGCTGGTCGCGGTCGCGGGGCTCGCCGCCGCGGCCGGCCCGCTGGTCGCGGCCCGGCTCGTCGTCCAGCCGCAGGGTCAGCGAGATCCGCTTGCGCTGCAGGTCGACGTCGAGGACCTTCACGCGGACGATGTCGCCGGGCTTGACGACCTCGCGCGGGTCCTCGACGTACTTGTCCGACATCGCGGAGATGTGGACGAGCCCGTCCTGGTGGACGCCGACGTCCACGAAGGCGCCGAACGCGGCGACGTTGGTGACGACGCCCTCCAGCAGCATCCCCGCCTCGAGGTCGGAGATCTTGTCGACGCCCTCCTTGAACGTCGCCGTCTTGAACGCCGGACGCGGGTCGCGGCCCGGCTTCTCCAGCTCGGCGAGGATGTCGGTGACCGTCGGCAGCCCGAAGGTGTCGTCGACGAACGCGGCGGGCTTCAGCGACCGCAGCACGGCGGTGTTGCCGATGAGGCCCTTGATGTCGCTGCCGGCGGCGTCCAGGATGCGGCGGACGACCGGGTACGACTCGGGGTGCACGCTGGAGGCGTCGAGGGGGTCGTCGCCGCCGGGGATGCGCAGGAAGCCCGCGCACTGCTCGAACGCCTTCGGGCCGAGCCGCGGGACGTCCTTGAGCCCGGAGCGGCTGCGGAACGGCCCGTTGGCGTCGCGGTGGGCGACGATGTTGTCCGCGAGGCCCTCGCCGATGCCGGACACGCGGGTGAGCAGCGGCGCGGACGCGGTGTTGACGTCGACGCCGACGGCGTTCACGCAGTCCTCGACGACGGCGTCGAGGGAGCGCGACAGCTTCACCTCGGACACGTCGTGCTGGTACTGGCCGACGCCGATGGACTTCGGGTCGATCTTGACGAGCTCGGCGAGCGGGTCCTGCAGGCGGCGGGCGATGGAGACGGCGCCGCGCAGGGAGACGTCCATGCCGGGCAGCTCGCGGCCCGCGTACTCCGACGCCGAGTACACCGACGCGCCCGCCTCCGACACCATGATCTTGGTGAGCTTGAGGTCGGGGTACCGGGCGATCAGGTCGGCGGCGAGCTTGTCGGTCTCGCGGGACGCCGTGCCGTTGCCGATGGAGACCAGGTCGACCTGGTGCTCGCGGGCGAGCTTCGCCAGGGTCTCGATCGACTCGTCCCACTTCCGCCGCGGCTCGTGCGGGTAGATCGTGTCGGTCGCGACGACCTTGCCGGTGGCGTCGACGACGGCGACCTTCACGCCGGTGCGCAGGCCCGGGTCCAGGCCCATGGTGGCGCGGGTGCCGGCGGGCGCGGCGAGCAGCAGGTCGCGCAGGTTCGCGGCGAACACCCGGACGGCCTCGTCCTCGGCCTCCTGCCGCAGCCGGGTGCGCAGGTCGATGCCGAGGTGCACGAGGATGCGGGTGCGCCACGCCCAGCGGACGGCGTCGGCCAGCCACTTGTCGGCCGGGCGGCCCTGGTCGGCGATGCCGAAGCGGCGCGCGATCTCCGCCTCGTAGGAGCTGCGGGCGGCCGGGTCGTCGGGCTCGTCCTCCGGCACCAGGTCGAGGTCGAGGACCTCCTCCTTCTCGCCGCGGAACAGCGCGAGGACGCGGTGCGAGGGCAGCTTGGCGAACGGCTCGGCGAACTCGAAGTAGTCGGCGAACTTCGCGCCCGCCTCCTGCTTGCCGTCGCGGACCCGGGACACCATGCGGCCCTGGTTCCACATCCGCTCGCGCAGCGCGCCGATGAGGTCGGCGTCCTCGGCGAACCGCTCGACGAGGATGGCGCGCGCGCCCTCCAGCGCGGCGGCCGCGTCGGCGACGCCCTTCTCGGCGTCGACGTAGGCGGCGGCCTCGGCCTGCGGGTCGCGGGACGGGTCGTCCAGCAGCAGCTCGGCGAGCGGTTCGAGGCCGGCCTCGCGGGCGATCTGCGCCTTGGTGCGCCGCTTCGGCTTGTACGGGAGGTAGATGTCCTCCAGCCGGGCCTTGGAGTCGGCCGCCATGATCTGGGCGCGCAGCTCGCCGGTGAGCCTGCCCTGCGAATCGATCGACTCCAGGATCGCGGCGCGGCGCTCGTCCAGCTCGCGCAGGTAGCGCAGCCGCTCCTCCAGCGCGCGCAGCTGCGCGTCGTCGAGGGCGCCGGTCGCCTCCTTGCGGTAGCGGGCGATGAACGGGACGGTCGCCCCGCCGTCGAGCAGGTCCACGGCGACCCGCACCTGGCCCTCGCGGACGCCGATCTCCTCGGCGATGCGCTCGGTGATGGGCCGGATCGAGGGCTCGTCGCCCTCCCGGCCGGCGGACGTCTGGCTGATGGTCGCTGTCACAGCTTGGATTCGCTTTCTCCCCTGGGTGTCGCCTGTGCATTGTCCAGGGATCGGGGCCGCTTGTCTTGTCACCGCTCGAATGACGGTGGGTCCAGCACCACCTCTCCGGCCGGGGAAGAGTGGGTCTAGCACCACCGAGCCCTGGGCTGCGCTCGACCACAATGGTGGAGATCCACCGCTATGGCGATTCCTTGGAGGACACGGTGAGCGAGCTACTGCGCGCGTACGGGCGCCGCGCCCTGACCTGCCTGCTCCCGTCTCTTTTCCGTGCCGTCCTCCAGATCGTGGTGGCGTTCGCGGTGAACCTGCCGCTGTTCATCCTGGCGGTGCTGTCGGTCGCGTTCATCCCGCTGGGCGTCGGCGTCGTCCTGACGCCGGTGGTGTTCCAGGCGATCCGGGCGGTCGCCGACCAGCAGCGGGCGTGGGCGGCCGAGTGGTCCGGGGTGACGATCCCCGTCCCGTACCGGCCGGAGCCGCCGGGCGCGGCCGGGCCGTTGCGGCGGCTGGGGTGGCTGCTGGCCGATCCCGCGTCCTGGCGCGACCTGCTGTGGACGATCCTGAACGTGCCGGTCGCGCTCGTGCTCGGGGTGCTCGCGGGCGGGCTGGCGGTGTACGGGCTGGAGGGCGTGCTCCTCGCGCCGTGGCTGGCGCTGATCAGCGACTACGGGTGGGGGCCGTTCTGGCCGGTGGAGGACTGGGGCGCGGTCGGGATCGCGGGGTCGGTCGTGCTGGGCGCGGCGCTGGTCGTGGTGGCCGGCCCGGTGGGGCCGTTCTTCCTGAAGGCGCACGCGCTGTTCGGCCAGTCGCTGCTGGCGCCGACGCGCGCCGCGCTGGCCGCGCGGGTGGAGCAGCTCGCGGAGTCGCGGTCGGAGACGGTGGACGCGTCCGCGGCGGAGCTGCGGCGCATCGAGCGGGACCTGCACGACGGCGCGCAGGCGCGGCTGGTGGCGCTGAGCATGAACATCGGGCTGGCCGAGGAGATGATGAAGCACGATCCGGAGATGGCGGCGAAGCTGCTCGCCGAGGCCCGCGAGTCGAGCGGGACGGCGCTGACGGAGCTGCGCGACCTGGTCCGGGGCATCCATCCGCCGGTGCTGGCCGAACGCGGCCTCGACGGCGCGGTGCGCGCGCTCGCGCTGACCCTGCCGCTGCCCGTGGACGTGCACATCGACCTGCCCGGACGTGCCGATGCGCCGGTGGAGTCGGCGGCGTACTTCGCGGTGGCGGAGATGCTGGCGAACATGGTGAAGCACTCCGGGGCGCGGCGGGCGTGGCTCCAGATCGAGCACTCCGGCGGCCGGCTGATTATGATCATCGGGGACGACGGGACGGGCGGCGCGGACCCCGCGGCGGGGAGCGGCATGCGCGGCATCGAGCGCAGGCTCGCGGCCTTCGATGGCACGATGGCCGTGACGAGCCCGCCCGGCGGGCCGACCGTCGTGACCATGGAGCTGCCGTGCGCGTTGTCATCGCCGAGGACCTCGCCCTCCTCAGGGACGGCCTGATCAGGCTGCTCGGGGCGTTCGGCTTCGAGGTCGTGGAGGCGGTGGACAACGGGCCGTCGCTGCTGCGGGCGCTGACGGCGCACCGCCCGGACGTCGCGGTGGTGGACGTCCGGCTGCCGCCGACGTTCACCGACGAGGGGCTGCGGGCGGCGCTGGAGGCGCGCAAGCAGGTGCCGGGGCTGCCGGTGCTGGTGCTGTCGCAGCACGTGGAGCAGCTGTACGCGCGGGAGCTGCTGTCGGACAGCTCGGGCGGTATCGGCTACCTGCTGAAGGACCGGGTGTCGGACGTCAAGCAGTTCGTGGAGGCGGTGCGGCGGGTCGCGGACGGCGGCACGGCGCTGGACCCGGACGTGGTGGCGCAGCTGCTGACCCGGCACGCCCGCGAGGAGCCGCTGCAGCAGCTGACCCCCCGCGAGCGCGAGGTGCTCGGGCTGATGGCCGAGGGCCGCTCGAACGCGGCGATCGCCGCGAAGCTGTTCGTGACGGAAAAGGCGATCAGCAAGCACACGAACAACATCTTCGGCAAGCTCGGCCTGCCGCCGTCGGAGGACGACAACCGCCGCGTGCTCGCGGTCCTGGCCTATCTCGGCGGCTGAGCGCCCCTCATCGGGCCCAGGGCGGGACGATCCGCTCGTCGCCCTGGGGCGCCAGCTCGCACTTGTCCGGGTCGACCACGGCGTCGGGGTCGTAGGCGAGGCAGCCGGCGTGGGCGGCGACGACGGCGGTGAAGCCTCCGGCGGACGCGGTCACCTGGCGGGGCAGGTCGGCGGGCAGGACGACGGTGTCGCCGGGGCCGACCTCCAGCTTGCGGCCGTCGAGGTCGACGGTGGCGGCGCCGTCGAGGAACGTCCACACCTGCTCGGTGTCGAAGGCGTGCAGGGGGCCGGTCCTGCCGGGCGTGGCGTCGACGCGCCAGACGGCGATGCCCTCGGTGCCGCCCTGGGTGGGCGTCGCGAAGGTGGTCATCACGCCGTTCGGCGTCTCGGTGCGGCGGTTGCCGGCGTTGCGGAGCAGTGCCATGGTCCCTCATCCCGTAGATTGGTCAATGTGGTTGTCCATATAGTCAACGAGGTTGTCTTTCATGTCAAGCGCTCCCCCGGACCCGCCCGGCTTCGAGCTGCCGCTCCGGCTGTTCCTCGCGTTCCGCGTGATCATCGATGAGCTGCACGCCGAGCTGGCCCGCGAGGGCCATCCCGAGATGCGGCCGATGCACGGCTTCGTCTTCCAGGCGATCGGGCCGGGCACCACGGCCGTCGAGCTGGGCCGCCGGATCGGGGTGTCCAAGCAGGCCGCGGGCAAGATGGTCGAGACGCTCGAGCGGGCCGGCTACGTCGAGCGCACCGCCGATCCGGCCGACGCGCGGCGCAAGATCGTGCGGCTGACCCCGTACGGCGTCGACGCGCTGGCCAGGTCCGCGCAGATCTTCGACCGGATCCGCGACGACTGGGTGCGGCGGCTCGGCGCCGGCCAGGTACGGGCCCTGGAGGGCACCCTCCGCGCGATGACGCCGGACGACCTGTGGCGCCTGGACATGCCGGGCTGGTTCGGGACGACCTGAACCCGCGTTCCGGTCTTTCTCTGCGAGCTTCCCCCGTACGTCCCCAGGCAGGCGCCCAGACCACCGCCGCCCGGGTCCGGCGGCCGTTCGCGAGGGCTTGAACGGCCGTGTTCGCGCGGTTACCATCACCCCAATTTCTTAGGAAACTTTCCTAAGAGAAGAGCGGGGATTCCTGTTGGTTCGGGGGCACGGACGAACGGAGAATCATGTCCAGACCGGGCGGAGGGCGGGCCGTCGCGCTCGCCACCGCGGCCACCCTCGCACTCGCGACGTCCCTGCTCACGGCGCCACCGGCGCCCGCGGCCGGGACGGTGACGGCCACCTGTGCCAAGACCTCGGACTGGGGCACCGGCTTCGAGGGCAACTGCACGATCAGCAACGGGACGGGCGCCGCCATCAGCGCCTGGAAGGTCGAGGCGGACCTGCCGTCCGGCACGTCCATCACCTCGGTGTGGAACGCGACGAAGACCGTCTCCGGCAATCACTACACGTTCGCCAACGCGAGCTGGAACGGGACGGTCGCGGCCGGCGCGACCACCAGTTTCGGCTTCGACGGCACCGGCTCCGGCTGGCTCACCGGCTGCACGGTCAACGGCGCCGCCTGCGACGGCTCGGGCACCCCGCAGCAGGACACCCAGGCTCCCACCGCTCCCGCGAACCTGCACTCGACGTCCAAGACCGCCACGAGCGTCTCGCTGGCGTGGAACGCGTCGACCGACAACGTCGGCGTCACCGGCTACGACGTGTACAACGGCGCGACGAAGGCCGCCACGGTCACCGGCACGAGCGCGACCGTCTCCGGCCTGTCCGCCAAGACCGCCTACACCTTCACCGTCAAGGCGCACGACGCCGCCGGCAACGTCTCCGCCGCGTCCGGCGCCGTGTCGGTCACCACCGACGACGACGGCGGCGGCAACCCCGGCGGCGGGAGCAAGGTCGTCGGCTACTTCACCGACTGGGGCGTCTACCAGCGCGCCTACTACGTCAAGAACATCGACACCAGCGGGTCCGCCGCCAAGCTCACCCACCTCAACTACGCGTTCGGCAACGTCACCAACGGCCAGTGCGCCATCGGCGACGCCTACGCCGACTACCAGCAGACCTACACCGCCGCGAACAGCGTCGACGGCGTCGCCGACACCTGGGACCAGCCCGTCGCGGGCAGCTTCAACCAGCTCCGGAAGCTGAAGAAGAAGTACCCGAACCTGAAGATCCTCTGGTCGTTCGGCGGCTGGACCTGGTCCGGCGGGTTCGGGCAGGCCGCCGCGAACCCCGCCGCGTTCGCCGACTCCTGCTACAACCTGGTCAAGGACCCGCGCTGGGCGGACGTGTTCGACGGCATCGACATCGACTGGGAGTACCCGAACGCCTGCGGGCTCTCCTGCGACACCAGCGGCCCGGACGCGTTCAAGAAGCTGATGGCCGCGCTGCGCGCGAAGTTCGGATCGAGCAACCTGGTGACCGCCGCGATCACCGCCGACGCCAGCGACGGCGGCAAGATGGACGTCACCGACTACGCGGGCGCCGCCCAGTACGTCGACTGGTTCAACCCGATGACCTACGACTACTTCGGCGCCTGGGACGCGCAGGGCCCGACGGCGCCGCACTCGCCGCTGACGTCCTACCCCGGCATCCCGCACGCGGGCTTCAACACCTCCGACACCATTGCCAAGCTGAAGGCCAAGGGCGTGCCGGCGGGCAAGCTGCTGATCGGCATCGGCTTCTACGGCCGGGGCTGGACGGGCGTCACCCAGTCCGAACCGGGCGGCACCGCGACCGGTGCCGCGCCCGGCACCTACGAGGCGGGCATCGAGGACTACAAGGTCCTCAAGGGCAAGTGCCCCGCGACCGGCACCGTCGGCGGCACCGCCTACGCCAAGTGCGGCAGCGAATGGTGGAGCTACGACACCCCGTCCACCATCGGCGGGAAGATGGCCTACGCCAAGGGCCAGGGCCTCGGCGGCGCCTTCTTCTGGGAGCTGAGCGGCGACACCACGGGCGGCGAGCTGATCACCGCCATCAAGAACGGCCTCGGCTGACGCGGCTCCCCGGGGCGCGCCCTCCCAGCGTCCCCTGAAGCGCGGCCGAGCCCGATGGGCCCCTGACCGAAACCGGACGCCGGTCAGGGGCCCTTCCACGGCTTCACCCGGGCTGCGCGGGAGAGGCCGGCGCGTCCGGGTCGAACAGGGGCCGGACCAGGTCGTCGGCGACGGCCCTCAGGTAGTCCCGCGCCGTACCGCGGACCATCGGATGCTCTGCGCGGAACCCGTCCCAGTCGAGCCCGTCCCAGCGGGCGAGCTCGGCGTGGAGCCAGCGGGTGCCGATGACGGACGCCGCGTCGTCCAGGTCGGTGGTCTTGTCCAGCAGCTGCGGCGAGGGCCGGACGTCGCGCAGCAGCCACACGTCGTACAGGTCCTTGGACAGCGGACGCGAGTCGAGCCACAGCCAGTACAGCTTCCAGCACAGCGACTGCTCGGGCGTCGCGGCCTTGAGGAACAGCGGCGGGTCGCCCGACGGGCGGGGCACGGCGGTCCGGCACGGCGGGGCGTGCAGCTTCTCGTCGAACGCGAAGTCCACCTGGACCTGGCCGCTCGCGTCGCCGCACTGCCAGGGCAGCGTCAACCGGAATCCCCAGCGGTCGTCCTCCCGGTCGCGGACCATGGTCTCCCGCGCGCCGTACGCGTGGATCGACGACCGCTCGACCCGGCTCGGGACGAAGCGCAGGCCGTCCATCAGGTCGGTCCGGGGCGCGTACTCGACGTCGAGGAAGAGGTCCTCGAAGATCTCGTCGGTCTGGAGCTCGTCCTCCCTCCAGACATCGGAGTCGACGACGAAGTCCAGGTCGTGCGGCATGCGGGCGTCCTGGCCGTACCAGGCGCGCATCAGGGCGCTGCCACGCAGCACGAGGTGCTCGCCCCACTTCGACCACGAGATCGCCGAGAGGACGTGGTCGAGCGCGCCCTCGTGCGCGATCTCCTGGAGGGTCGGCTCGTGCGGCGCCATGCCCAGGAGCGGCGGATCCTCCGTCATCGCGTCTCCTCCTCGACCGGCGCGGGCTCCTCGACCCGCGCGGGCTCCCCGGACCGCGCGGGCTCCTCGATCCAGCCGTCGTCCAGGGACTCGTCGGCGTCGTGGACGACGAACTCCCGCTCCACCGCGACGATCTCGTGGCCGCGGGCCCGCAGGTCGGCGGCCAGCGCGTCCAGGCGGCGGCCGGCCGTGCGGGAGCCGACGCACCGGCAGCGCTGCGTGACGAACCGCTCCTGCAGCCCGTCGGCGCGGACGCGCCGGGCGTTGCGGGACACGTGGGCGGCGTGCGGGCGGGCGGCGCCGGCGAGCGCGTCCGCGTCGAACCCGGGCTCCAGCAGCAGCTTGAGGTGGTGCTCGAAGTAGTACGCGGGGCCGAGCGCGTCGGCGTCGTCGGCGGGGACGTCCGCGTTCCACGGCGCCGCCTCGACCTTCACCCGCGCCACCTCGAACCCGTCCGCGCGCAGGCCGTCGGTGGTCCGGTCGGCGCGGGCGAGCGCGCCGGCCAGCGTGCCGCGGGTGCGCAGCGTCAGCATCGGCTGCGACGCCACCCGGCCGCGTTCCAGGACGATGTGGACGAACTTCAGGCCGCGCGCCGCCGCCCACCCCGCGACCGCCTGGGCGGCGGCGGGGCGGACGGTCACGTGCGTCTCGAAGTCTCCGGCGAAGTCCACATCCGGATGGTCGCAAACCGCCCACCGCAGGGCCTACCGGTTTTCCGGAAGGCCAGCCCGCGCGGGCTCCCGTCCGCCGAGAGGTTCAGGCCGGTCTACGGGGGCTTGCTGGCCGGTCTGCGCGGGGTCCGGGCGGCTAGAGGTCCTGGCCGCCGTCGATGGTGAGGATCTCGCCCGTCATGTACGGGTTCGCCATGAGGAACAGCACGGCGGCCGCGGCCTCGTCCGCGGTCCCGAGGCGGCCGAGCGGGGTCTGCAGCCCCGCCTTCGCGACGGCCTCGTCCCCCGCCGCGCCGGCGGCAGCGCCGATCGCGCCGCGCGCCAGCGGAGTGTCGAACATCCCGTAGCGGACGGTGTTCGCCCGCAGCCGCCGCGGCGCCAGCTCCACGGCGAGGGCGCGGGTGAGCGTCTCGACGCCGCCGACGGCCGACAGCAGCGCCATGCCGGGCCGCGGCCGGATCACCAGGTTGCCGGACGTCAAGGTGATCGATCCGCCCGCGCGCATCCGCGGCACCGCGGTGCGCGCGGCGGCGAGCGCGGGCCAGAGCCGTCCCTCGAACGCCTCGCGCGCCCCGTCCCGGGTGACCTCGGTGATCGGCGCGGGGCCGGCGACGCTCCCGGCGGTGAGCAGCACGTGGTCGACGGTGCCGGCGCGCTCGAAGGTCTCCTCCAGGGCGGCGTCGTCGGCGGCGTCGCCCGCGACGCCCAGCACCTCGGCGTCCGGGCCGGCCGCGCGGGCGTGCTCGACGGCGCCGTCCAGCCGGGCCTTGTCCCGCCCGGTGAGCACGACGCGGGCGCCGAGCGAGGCCAGCATCGCGCCGGCGGCCAGGCCGATGCCGGAGCTGCCGCCGATGACGACGGCGGTCTGCCCGGCGAGTCCCTGCGGCAGCGGCGAGCGGACCGGGACGGGCGCCTCGGTGGTGGTCATCGCGTACTCCTCAAAATAAAACATCCGGTTGGTTTAAAACCACCCTGGAGCACCGGGGGCCGCAAAGTCAACCGGATGGTTTAATTCAGGTCATGACGTACGACGCGGAGGCCACCCGGCGGCGGATCTTCGACGCCGCCACGGCCGAGTTCGCCGCGCACGGGCTGGCCGGAGCCCGGATCGAGCGCATCGCGTCCCAGGCCCGCGCCAACAAGCAGGCCATCTACCTGTACTTCGGCGGCAAGGAGAAGCTGTTCGGCGAGGTCGTGCGGAGCAAGGTCGACGAGGTCTGCCACGGCGCCGAGCTCCGGGCCGCCGACTTCGCCGAGGGCGTCGGCCGGCTGTTCGACTGGTACCGGGACAACCCGGAGCTCGTCCGGCTGCTGCTGTGGGAGGCGCTGGAGGGCCGCGGCGTGGTCCACGGCGAGCCCGAGCGCCGCGAGGACTACCGCGCGCGGGTCCGCGAGTTCCGGAGCACCGGGGTCGTGCGGGCGCCGGACGGGCCGGAGGGCACCCGCGTCACGCAGGACCGGATCTTCACCATCCTCGGCCTCGTCGCGTGGAACTTCGCCGTCCCGCAGCTGCGCCGGCTCGTCCTGGACGAGGACGACGACGATGCCGCCCTCGCGCGGCGGCGCGCCTCCGTCGTGGAGGCCGCGAGCGCCCTCGCCGAAGCGGGGATCTTCACATGACCGGCGCCCCGGAGCCCCGCGCGGCCCTGCCGGGGGCGCGGGCGGTCCTGTTCGACCTGGACGGGACGCTGCTCGACCATGCCGGCGCGGCGGGCGAGGCGATCGCCGCGTCGTTCCCGGACGAGGCCCCGGAACCGCTCGTCCGGCGCTGGCTGGAGCTGGTCGAGACCTCCGTCGACCGGTACCTGGCGGGCGAGCTGACGTTCGCCGAGCAGCGGCGCATCCGGATCGTCACGCTGGCCCGCGAGCTGGGGCTCGGCGACTGGGACGACGCGCGCGCCGACGCGTGGATCGCCGGCTACGTCGAGCGGTACGCGTCCGCGTGGCGCCCGTTCCCCGACGCGCCCGGTCCCGTGGCGGCGCTGGCGGAGCGCGGCCTGCGGCTCGGCGTGATCACCAACGGGGACGCCGGGCAGCAGCGCGCGAAGATCGAGCGGATCGGGCTCGCGGACCGGCTGCCGTACCTGGTGACCTCCAGCGAGACCGGCACGGCCAAGCCGGACCCGGAGATCTTCCGCGTTGCCTGCGCCGGGCTCGGCCTGGCCGCCCGCGACGTCGTCTACGTCGGCGACCGGCTGGACGTGGACGCGCGGGGCGCGGCGTCCGCCGGGCTGGCGGGCGTGTGGCTGGACCGCTCCGCCGGGCCCGCCCCGGACGGCCTGGACGTGCCCCGCATCACCTCGCTGGACGAGCTGCCCGGACTGCTCACACCGTGATGCCGGCGAGCGCCGAGCGCGTCGGCTCGATCGCGATGATCTCGTAGCGGACGCGTCCGGTGCGCAGGAACGGGTCCTCGGTGGTGATCTCCTCGATGCGCTCGCGGTCGGTGCCGTCCGCGAGGATCACCCCGCCGACGCGCGGGTCGCGGCGGGCGGTGAGCAGGAACGTCCCGGCCTTCATGTGCCGGTCGACGTACGCGTAGTGCTCGGGGATCAGCGTGTCCAGCTCGCCGAGGACGCCGTCGTCGTAGTGCAGCAGCAACAGGAACATGCGGGCAGTGAACGCCGCGGCCCGCCGCCGCGTCCACGAGGCGCCGCCTATGGCGGGTGAGGCTCCGCCTAACGCCGCAGACGGCGGGCGACGGCCTCGGCGGCCGCGTGACCGGGATCACGGCGCCAGGCGAGCGCGAACCTCAGGCGCGGCGCGTCCGCGGCGATCGGCCGCCACACGAGCCCCGGTTCGGCCGCCCATTCCGGGCGCAAGGCGACGATCGGTTCCCCGGACGTCAGTTCCGCGCGGGCGACCGCGCGCCGCGCCGTCGAGACGCGGGTCTCCGGGTCCCAGCCCGCGGCGCGGCAGGCGTCGAGCACCGCGTCGTGGTACCCGGACGCGAGCCCGCGGTCGAACCACAGCAGCCGCTCGCCCGCCAGGTCGCGCCACGCGACCGCGTCCCGCGCGGCGAGCCGGTGACCGTCCGCCATCAGCACGCCGAGCGGTTCGTCGTGCACGACCTCGGACGCCAGGCCGGCGAGGTCGGCGGGCAGCGTCACCACGGCGAGGTCCAGCTCGCGGCGGCGGAGCGCGGCGAGCTGCCGGTCGGTCGCGGCGTCCTCGTACACCGGCCGGACGCGGGCGTCGCGCGCCGCCGCGCCGAGCCGTCCGGGCAGGTCGGGCGGGATGCCGGGCGGCACGCCGACGACGAGCGTCGCGGTGGCGGACGACGCCGCCGCCACGGCCCGCGCGCCCCGCTCGGCGGCGGCCAGCGCCGCCCGCGCCTCCGGCAGCAGCGCGGCGCCCGCCGGGGTCAGCTCCATGCCGGCGGCCGTCCGGTCGAACAGCGCGGAGCCCAGTTCCCGTTCGAGCGCGCGGATCTGCTGGCTGAGCGACGGCGAGCGCAGCCCGAGCCGCTCGGCGGCGCGGGTGAGGTTCGCCTCCTCCGCGACCGCGACGAAGTACCTGAGCCGCCGCAGTTCCACGGCCCCAGTCTCCCGGACGCCGCCGCTACTCCCCCGGCGGCTCCGTCCGAGCGGGTCCCGGCTCCGTCCGGGCGGGTCCCGGCTCCGTCCGGGCGCGGCCGGGCTCGGCCGGAGCCGGTCCCGGCTCGGTGCGGGCGAGGACGGCGCGGGCCCGGCTCTCCCCCGCCGCGTTCCCCAGGCTGCGGTACAGGTCGAGGGCCTCGCGGGCGGGCCGCCGCGCCGCGTCCCGGTCACCGGCGTCCAGCAGGATCTCGGCGAGCGTGCGGCGCCCGCGCGCCTGCCACCAGCGGTCGCCCAGCCCGTCGAACTCCGCGACCGCCAGCCGGACGGTGTCGGCGCCCTCCGCGTGCCGGCCGAGCCGGGCGAGCGCGTTGGCCTCCGACACGCGGGTGCGCGCGACGCCCCAGGTGTCGCCGAGGTCGGCCAGCACCCGTCCCGCGGTCCGCACGAACGTCAGCTCGCGCAGCCCGTTGCGGGGATCGCCGACCTCGCCGGCGGCCCGCAGGCAGCGGGCCTCCTCCCACTGCTCACCGCGCAGCCGGAACGCTTCGGCGGCGCGCTCCAGCGCGGGCGCGGCCAGGCTGTACTTCACCTCGGCCGCAACGTCGTCGCCCGACGCCCGCAGCGCGCGCGCCTCCGACGCCAGCACCTCCCCGAGCGCGCGCAGCGTCTGCGCCTCCGAGTAGCGGTTGCCATTGCGCTGGAACACCGCGAGGGCGCTCTCCAGCAGTTCGCGGGCCTCCCCATAGCGGCGCTGAGCGAGCCGCAACTCGGCGAGGTTGCGCCGGGTCCGCGCCTGCCACCACGCGTCGCCTTCCTCCTCGAACGCGTCAATGGCCTCGGTCAGGTAGCGCTGCCCCTCGTCGAGGTTGCCCGCATCCCGCAGGCACATGCCCGTGGACCTCAGCGCGCGCGCCCGCCACCACATCTCCCGATTGCCGGTGAAGATGCGAAGCGCCTCGGCGGCGTCCTCGTGCGCCAGCTCGATCTGGCCCTGGTTGCCGCGCACCGACGAACGCTCCAACAGCGCGATGCCGAGCGAACGGTCGTCCAGATGCCCGGCGGCCGTGCAGGTCAGATCGGCCGCCGCCTTCCACTCCGGCCAGAACACCCGAAGCGAATGGAACAGCGAGCACGCCGCCCTCCCCAGCCGCCACACCAGCGTCCACATCCCGCGCTCCGCACCCTGCCCGAGCAGGGCCAGCAGCGCCGGACGCTCGCTCGCCAACCAGTCGACCGCCGAGAACCCGAGGTCGGGCACCTGCCCGGACCCCCGATGCCAGTCCTGCGGCCACCGGCTCGCCGCGACACGCTCCGCCCGCTCCCGGTACCCGTCCAGCAGCCGCTCGACCGCCGCGTCCCGCTCGTCCTTCGCGTCCTCGCGCTCGGCCCGCTCCAGCGCGTACAGCCGGACGAGGTCGTGCAGCCGGTACCGCATCCGGCCCGTCGCGTCCGTCCCCGAGCACTCGGCGAGCTGTGCGTCCACAAGGGCCTCCAGCAGGTCCTCGCCCTCCAGGTCCGACACCCCGAGCAGCGCGCCCGCCGCCCACGCCTGCACGTCCGGGGCCGCCTGGACGCCGAGCGTGCGCAGCAGCCGCCGCTGCGTCGGGCTGCAGTCGTCGTAGCTCAGCGCCAGGCTCGCCCGGACGCCGTTGTCGATGCCGTGCTCCAGCTCGCCCAGCCTCCGCCGCTCGTCCCGCAGCCGGTCGGCCAGCACCCGCGGCGTCCACGACTCGCGCGCCGCGAGCCGCCCGCCGCAGATCCCGATCGCCAGCGGCAGCCGCCCGCACAGCTCGGCGATCTCGGCGGCGGCGTCCAGGTCCGCGGCGACGCGGTCCCGCCCGGCGAGCCGGCCGAGCAGCTCCACCGCGTGCTCGGCGGTGAACTCGGTCAGCCGCCGGTCGAGGTCGTTGAGCAGGCCTAGTGGCTGCCGCGACGTCACCAGCACCGCGCAGCCGCCGCCCGGCGGCAGCAGCGCCCGCACCTGCCCGGCGTCGTGCGCGTTGTCCAGCAGCACCAGCAGCCGCCGCCCGCGCGTCCACGTCCACCACAGCTTCTGCAGCTCCGGCAGCCCGCCCGGGTCGGTCGCCAGCCGCACGCCGAGGGCCTGCAGGAACCCGAGCAGCACCTCCTCCGGAGCCACCCGCGCCCCGGCCGCGCCGCGCAGGTCGAAGTACAGCGCGCCGTCCGGGTACCCGTCGGCGATCTCGTGCGCGAACCGCGCCGCGAGCGCCGACTTGCCCACGCCCGCCGGCCCGTGCACCGACACCACCAGCGGCGACGCCGGCGACCCGGACCCGGCGGCGACGGCGCGGCGCAGCTCGGCCAGCGACGCGTCCCGCCCGGTGAAGTGCGCGATCACCGGCGGCAGCTGCGCCGGCGTCACCGCGCCCGCGGCCTCCTCCGGCGGGCCGGGCCGCTCCTGCTGCTGCGCGCCCCACGCCGCGACCCCCGCCAGCACCGCGACCCCGCCCGTGACGGCGGCCTGCACCGGCGCGGGCAGGTCGAACGCGTCGATCGACGTCGTCACCGCCGTGATCACCGCGGTCAGCCCGCCGACCAGCCACGGCGCCGCGAGCCGCGCCCGGCGCCCCGCCGGGGCGGCGGCGCCCGGGACCGGCCGCGGGCGCGTCCCGTCCGGCATCCGCGCCCTCCGTCCTGTCCCCTCCGATCATGGAGCGCCGGCCGCGCGCGGCGGCGGAACCGGCGGGGAACGGACGGTTAACAGCGCGCTACTCGGTGCGCAGCACCGCCTCGATCTCCAGGACGATCTCGACCTTGTCGCTCAGCCCGAGCTTGCCGCCCGGAATGGTGGCGGCGTCCCCGACGCCGAAGTCCAGCCGGCTGATCTCGCCGGTCGCGGTGAACCCGGCGCGGGCGCCCTTGAACGGGTCGTCCTGCCGGAACACGTCCGGCCCGAAGCCCTCGACCACCAGGTCCAGCGAGACCGGCTTCGTGACGCCGTGCAGCGACAGCTCGCCGTCCAGCACGAACGCCTCGCCGTCCGCGCGCACGCCGGTGGACCGGAACGTCATCTGCGGGTACTTCTCGACGTCCAGGAAGTCGGCGGACCGGACGTGCTCGTCGCGCTGCGCGTTGCCGGTGTCGACGGACGCCAGGTCGATCGTCGCGGTCACCTCCGAGCGCAGCGGGTCGTCGCCGGTCACGACCGTCCCCTCGAAGGTCCCGAAGCGGCCCCGCACCTTGCTCACCATCAGGTGCCGGATCGCGAACCCGACGCCGGAGTGGAGCGGGTCGATCGTCCAGGTGCCCGCGACGTAGTCGGGGATCTCGACAAGTTCCGCGGTCATCGTGTCTCCTTGGTTATGCACAGTAAGACGGTTCCTTTCCGGAACCGCCTCCATGGTGCGGACCTCCGCGCCACGGGCACAAGAAGGCACTTTTTTCTGCCTCGGTCACCTGGAGATAACCATGGACTTCCCGGAGCACACCGTGGCCGGCTGCCGGGGCCGCGAGATCCTCGAGCGCATCGGCGACAAGTGGTCGCTGCAGGTGATCGCGCTGCTCGGCGACCGGACCCTGCGGTTCACCGAGCTCAAGCGCGAGATCGAGGGCATCAGCCAGCGCATGCTGACCGTCACGCTGCGCGGCCTGGAGCGCGACGGCATCGTCACCCGCACCGTCTACCCCGTGGTCCCGCCCCGCGTCGACTACGCGCTCACCCCCATGGGCACCACGCTCCTGGAGGCGGCGATCACCCTCGTCTCCTGGGCCGAGTCCCACCTGTCCGAGATCGACGCCGCCCGCGCCGCCTACGACGCCCGCACCCCCACCCCCGTCACCTCCGCCTGAGCCCCCCGTCACAGGCGGCGCAGCGGGCCGGTGTACCCGTCTGCGGAGGCGACCGTAGGAGAGGCGCGGGGCGAGGGAATTTGGTGTGCGGGGGGTGGGTCGGCTCGGTTAGCGTTGTCAGCAGGTGTCCGCGAACGGGAAAGCGTCCGATGGTCTTTCACGAGGTGGGGCGGCGAGCTAGCCGCGCCGAGCTGGGGAACGAGCAGTCGTGCCCGGCCCGGCTCGGCGGTGTGCGCCGTCATCCCATCGACCTCGTGAGGCCGTCCCATGCGCTCTTCTGAGATCCGTTCCACCTTCCTGGACTTCTTCCGGGAACGCGACCACCGCGTCGTCCCGTCCAGCCCGCTGATCCCGCCGGATCCGACGCTGCTGCTGACGAACGCGGGCATGAACCAGTTCAAGCCGTACTTCCTGGGCGAGGCGGCGCCCGAGCATCCCCGCGCGGTGTCGGTGCAGAAATGCGCGCGGACGTCCGACATCGAGAACGTCGGCCGGACGACCCGGCATTCGACGTTCTTCGAGATGCTCGGCAACTTCTCGTTCGGCGACTACTTCAAGGCGGAGGCCGTCTCCTGGGCGTGGGAGCTGTTCACGCGCCATTACGGTCTCGACCCGGAACGCATCTGGGTCACCGTCTACCTCGACGACTCGGAGGCGGAGGACATCTGGCGCCGGGTCGGCGTCCCGTCCGAGCGCATCCAGCGGCTCGGAATGGAGGACAACTACTGGTCGATGGGGACCCCGGGCCCCTGCGGGCCGTCGTCCGAACTGCACTACGACCGCGGTCCCGCGTTCGGGCGCGAGGGCGGACCGGCGGTGGACGGCGAGCGCTACCAGGAACTCTGGAACCTCGTGTTCATGCAGAACCTGCGCGGCGAAGGGACCGGTAAGGGCGATTACCCGATCCTTGGAGAACTGCCCGCGAAGAACATCGACACGGGGCTCGGCCTCGACCGGCTCGCGGCCGTCCTGCAGGACGTCGACACCGTGTGCGAGACGGATCTGCTCTCGCCGACGCTGCGGCTCGTCCAGGAACTCGCGGGACGCCCCTATCCGGGACGCGACGGCAGCGAGGATTCCATGTCGTTCCGCGTCGTCACCGAGCACGCGCGTTCCATCGCTTTCCTTATCGCGGACGGTGTGCTCCCCGCGCGTGATGGGCGCGGTTATGTGCTGCGCCGCCTGATGCGCCGCGCGGTCCGGCACGCGCGCCGGCTCGGCATCGACGAGCCCGTTCTGGCGCCCGTGACGGGCAGCGTCATCGGCAACCTCGGCGGGACGTGGCCGGAACTGGAGCGGCAGTCCGAGCTGATCGAGCGGGTCGTCACGGCGGAGGAGGACGGGTTCGAGCGGACGCTGCGGCAGGGCACCCGGCTGCTGGAGTCCGCGATCTCCCGGGCGGATTCCACCCTTTCCGGGCAGACCGCGTTCGAGCTGCACGACACCTACGGCTTCCCGATCGACCTGACCCTCGACGCGGCGCGGTCCGCGGGCCTCACCGTGGACGAGGACGCGTTCGCGGAACTGCTGGAGAACCAGCGGCGGCAGGCGCACCGGGCGGGCCGGGACCGCAAGGGCGACGCGGTCGCGCGGCGCGACCTGTACCGGCGGGTCGTCGCCGAGCACGGCCGCACCGACTTCGTCGGCTACTCGTCCACCAGCGCGGGAACGCGCGTCGTCGCGCTCCTCGACGGGACGGGCATCGCGCCGGTCGCGTCCGAGGGCGACGAGCTCGAGGTGGTCCTCGCGCGCAGCCCGTTCTACGCGGAGGGCGGCGGCCAGGTCGGCGACACCGGCACGATCCGCACCCCCGGCGCGGTGCTGGAGGTCGTCGACACCCGTCCGGGCATCGACGGGCTGCACGTGCACGCCGTCCGCATCGTGGACGGCGAGGTCCGTCCGGGCGACGAGGCGGAGGCGGTCGTGGACGCGGACCGGCGCGCGGCGACAGCGCGCTCGCACAGCGCCACGCACGTCCTGCACGCGATGCTCCGCCGCGTCCTCGGCGACCACGCGGCGCAGCGCGGATCGCGCGTCGAGCCAGGCCGCCTGCGGTTCGACTTCGCGCACTTCTCCTCCGTACCGGAGATCGGCACCGTCCAGACGCTCGTCAACGAGTACCTGGCGGACGACCCCGACGTGCGCGTGTGGGAGGCGTCCCGCGCCGACGCGGAGGCGGCGGGCGCGCTCGCGCTGTTCGGCGAGAAGTACGGCGACGACGTCCGCATCGTGGACATCGGCGACGCGTCCCGCGAGCTGTGCGGCGGCACCCACGTCGGGCACGGGTCGCAGGCGGGACCGGTGCACATCGTCGGCGAGTCGTCCATCGGCACCGGCCTGCGCCGCATCGAGGCGCTCACCGGGCCGGACGCGCTCCGCCACTTCGACCACGAGCGGGCGCTGCTGGCCGAGCTCGCGGCGCTGCTGAACGTCCCGCCCGACCAGGCGCCCGGCCGGCTGCGGCAGCGCCTCGACCTGCTCGCGGAAACGCAACGCGAACTCGACGCGCTCCGCCGCGCCGAACTCGACGGGCTCGCGGAACGCCTCGCGGCGCGCGCCGAACCGGTGCCGTCCGGCTGGCTCGTCGCGCGGCAGATCGACGATGTGACCGCCGCCGACCTGCGCACGCTCGCGTCCGCGATCGTCTCGTCCGGCGACGGGCGCGGCCTCGCCGTCCTCGGCACCGCGTCCGGCGGCAAGGCGCAGCTGGTCGCGGCGGTCGGGCCCCGCTCGGACGTCCGGGCGCGCGACCTGCTGACGGACGCGGCGCGCGAGGTCGGCGGCGGCGCGGGCGGCAAGGGCGCGCTCGCGAACGCGGGCGGCCGCCGTCCCGAGAACCTCGGCCGGGCGATCGCGGTCGCGGCGGCGCACGCGCGGACCCTCTGAGTACCCCGGCGCACCGGCGGCCCTCGCCGGTGCGCCGGCACCCCGCCGGTGCGGCGCGGCTCAGCCGTTCGGCAGGATCACCGCGCGGCCGTTGACCCGGCCCGCGTGCAGCCGCTCGTACGCCTCCGGCGCCTCGTCGATCGAGTACGTCTCGACGTGCACGTCCACGACACCGGCCCGCGCCAGCTCCAGCACCTCGATCAGCTCGGCGCGGCTCCCCCAGTACGGCGCCCGCACCGACGCGTCGTACGGCACGACGCCGAACCCGAGCTGCGCGACGCCGCCGCCGATCCCGACGATCAGCACGTCCGCCTCCACGCCCGCGACCCCGGTCGCCGTCGCGACCGTCGGCGGCGCCCCGACGAAGTCGAACACGGCCTGCGCGCCGAGGCCGCCGGTCAGCTCCCGCACCCGCGCCGTCGCCCGCTCGTCCGACAGCACCGTCTCGTGGGCGCCGACCGTCCGGGCCAGCTCCAGCTTGTCCTCCGACACGTCCAGCGCGATCACCCGCGCCGGGCTCAGCGCCCGCAGGATCTGGATCGCCACGTGCCCGAGCCCGCCCGTCCCGATCACCACCGCGGCGCTGCCCGGCACCAGCTTCGGCAGCGCCCCCTTGATCGCGTGGTACGGCGTCAGGCCCGCGTCCGTCAGCGGGACGTTCCGCACCGGGTCCAGGTCACCGAGCGGCACCAGATGGCGCGCGTCGTCGACCAGGAGGTATTCGGCGATCGCCCCGGGCGCGCCCAGCCCCGGCGGCCGGATCCCCAGCTCGTCCGCCCGCAGGCAGTAGTTCTCCTTGCCCTGCGCGCACATCAGGCACGTCCCGCAGCCCCACGGCCCGTACACGGCGACCGGCTCCCCGATCGCCACGCCCTCCACGCCGTCCCCGAGCGCCTCCACGACCCCGGCGCCCTCGTGGCCGAGCGTCAGCGGCAGCGGGAACCCCAGCTGCTCCGCGGGCCAGCTCATCACCGCGATATCGGAATGGCAGACCCCCGCCGCGGTCACCTTCAGCAGAACCTGCCCCGGCCCCACCACCGGATCCGGCACCGTCACGACCTCCGGCGCCCCGCCCACCTCGCGATACTGCACCGCCTTCATGCCTGCCTCCTCCGGGCCGAAGTTCTTACAGACCACGAACGTATCCCCAGCTCAGGAAGCAAACACAGGCGCTTTCCCCGTTCAATCAACAAGTGATCTTGGGAGGAGCAGCATGAGAGCAGTGATCGAGGCGACGGGGCTCCGCGTCCAGGACGGCCCGTCCACCGCCCTGTCCTTCACGGTCCCCGCCGGGGAGGTCCACGCCCTGCTCGGCCGGGCCGGCGCCGGCAAGACCGCGCTCCTCGAAACGGCGGCGGGCCTGCGCCGCCCGCTGTCCGGCACCGTCCGCGTCAAGGGGCTCGACCCCTACGCCGACCGCGACGGCCTGCGCCTCGGCAGCGTCTGGCGGGAGGGCGGCCTGTTCCCCGGCCTCACCGTCGCCGAGATCGTCGACTCCTGGCGCCGCTGGACCCTCGACCCGCTGACCAGGGCCGACGCCCTGCGCCTGACCGGCCTGACCGCCCGCGCCTCGACCCCGTTCGAACGCCTGGACGCGGGCGAGCGCCGCCTCCTCGACCTGACGCTTGCCCTGGTGAACCGCTCGGACGTGCTGTTCCTGGACGAGCCGGTCGCCGGCCTGGACACTGGAACGATCCACCGCATCTGGACGACCCTCCGCAGCCTCGCCGACGCGGGCACCGCCGTCCTCCTGACCACGCGCCACCCCGCCGAAGCCGCCCTCGCGGACCGCACACGAACGGTGGACGAAGCCCCCCACCCGCACACCGGCGCCCGCGCCGCATGACCGCGATACGCCCTGCTGGTCGGGCTGGCGGGATTCGAACCCACGACCCCTGGCACCCAAAGCCAGTGCGCTACCAAACTGCGCTACAGCCCGCGACCGGCCGCCGTCCCCGGCGACCCGTGAAGTCTAATGCCGATCAGGCCCGTCCGCCTCGCTCAACCCGGCATTCCGACCGCGGACCCGTTCGCTCCCCGTCACCCTGTACGCTACGGTTGACGATCGAGGGCTCAGCCCCCTCGCGGGCGTAGCTCAATGGTAGAGCCCCAGTCTTCCAAACTGGCTACGCGGGTTCGATTCCCGTCGCCCGCTCCCACTGAGAAGGCCCAGGTAGGAGCCCCATTCTCCCACCTGGGCCCTGTTGTTTTTCAAGATCGCTACGGCCTCCGTACCCGATCGTTCCGAGGCGCCCTTGTCACCCTTGTCACTGGCCCGAGCCACCTTGAACGCCGCCGTGATCATCGCGTCCGATCTTGGCCCGCGCCGGTAGATCAGCACCGCCCGGGACGTCAAGGTCGCGTTGCTTCAAAGTGGAACCCTGTTGGGGTGGGGATGTGGCGGCCTTGTTTGTCGTCTTGGGGTGGGTTGCGGTCTGGGAGGTGGCCGGGGTGTGGTTCGTCGGGCGCTACTCCCGGATCGAGTTGGCGGCGTTTGGGGTTTCCCAACGTGACGTTCGTTGGCTGGTCGGGGGCGGGGTGGGCGATTGCGGCGTGTTTTGGGGTGGGGGGTGGCACCGTGGGGTCGTGACCACTTACGCCTTCGATGAGGGTCGGCATGCGATCGTGGCGGTCTGGGAGACCGGTTCGGGCTGCGTTGCGTCCGGTTTCGCTGAGCTTGCGGGGGAGGTTTCCGGGGGTGCGGCTCAGCATCTTGCTCAGGCCATGACCCGGTTGTCCGCCCAGGCTTGGCGTGCCTATACGCGTCCTGCGGAACACTCCTTCGCGAACGTGGTGCGGGCTTTGAGCGAGCCGAACCTGCCTTCTGACGGCATGCTCGATGTGTCGTACGACCCCCTTGAGGAGTGCGCGCATCGGGTCGGCCGCGTCTTGCACGAGGTCGGGGACGCGGAGCTGAGCAGGCGGGTCGGGGTCGAGGTGCGGGCCGAGCTGGACGCGATCGAGCAGGCGGGGCTCGGCGATCTGACGGGGCGTGCCCGGCAGGCCCTGGCGCTCACCCGCGCCGACGCGTCGCCCGTCCAGGTGCAGGCCGCGGACAGGATCTTGAACCGGGACCCGCTGGGCGGCGCGAGCCTGTTCACCGAGGTCGAGCCCGCGGCGGCCGCCATCGCGGCGGCGCACTGGCTCCAGGCCGCCGCCGACGTGACGTCCGAGACGACCGGCTACGAGACGACCCAGATCCTCCAGGAGGCGGACGGCATCGAGGCCCTCGCCCACGAGACCCCGACCCTCGTGCTGGAGCGGCTCGAACTGGGCCTCAGCCCGTACGAGACGGTCACTGGTCTGATCCGGGGGGCGATGGTCGTGGCGGAGGGGCGGATCCCCGATCTCGACGAACTCCTCGAGCACGTCACGCAAGCCGAGACGCTCGCGCGTTTCCATGATGATCCGGGTTTCCGGAGCGCGCTGCTCAAGGAGCTGCGCACCACTCCCCTGGACCCCGAGCGGCCTGCGCATGACCTTCTGGAGGACCTTCTCGGCGGCATCCGCGGGTGCTGGCTCATCTATCAGGAGGACGCCTCGGAGGACGACGGCGACTTCGCCGAGGAGGTGCGTGCGGAGGCCAACGCGTGTCGGGAACGGCTCACCTGAACGGTCTCACTGCGAGTCGCTGAGCCCCAGGTTGAGGTGCTCGACGTGGTAGAGGGCCTGGTCGAGGAGTTCGGCGACGTGGTCGTCGTACAGGGCGTACACGACCGAACGGCCCTGGCGGGTGCCGATGACCAGGCCGAGGTTGCGCAGTAGGCGGAGCTGGTGGGAGCAGGCCGACTGCTCCATGCCGACCTCGGCGGCCAGTTCGGTGGCCGGCAGGGGGCCTTCGCGCAGGCGCGCCAGGATCAGCAGCCGCGAGGGGGTGGCCAGCGCCTGCAGCGTGGTGGCGACCCGGGCCGCGGAGGCGGGGTCCAGCCGCGCGCGGGGGGCGGCGTCCACGGACGGCTTCGGCGCTCCATGACCCATGGCGCCATGCTACGCCGACCATGAAGGAATGAATTGTTGTTCATATGTTCCTGCTACGGTGGTCCTCGTCGGAGCCGCACATGAAGGGCCTCTTCCTTGTCTTCCACGCTGGTCACCGCACGGAGCCGCACCAGGGTCGCGGCGTTGCCCGAAGCACGGTGGGCGGCGGCCGCGCTCGGGCTCTTCCTGGCCGGGCTGCCCGTTTATCTGCTGGACGGTCCGGCCTGGGCGTGGGGTGCGCTGTTCGCGGCGGCCTACGTCAGCGGCGGGTGGGAGCCGGGCTGGGCGGGGCTGCGGGCGCTGCGCGGCGGGACGCTGGACGTGGATCTGCTGATGGTGGTGGCCGCGCTGGGCGCGGCGGCGATCGGGCAGGTGCTGGACGGTGCGCTGCTGATCGTCATTTTCGCCACGTCCGGCGCGCTGGAGGCGGTCGCCACCGCCCGTACCTCCGACTCGGTCCGCGGACTGCTCGACCTGGCGCCCGCGACGGCCACCCGGCTCGCCGACGACGGCACCGAGGAGCTCGTCCCGACCGACCGGCTCAGTCCCGGCGAGGTCGTCCTCGTGCGGCCGGGCGAGCGGGTCGGCGCCGACGGCCGCGTCCTGGACGGGGCGAGCGAGGTCGACCAGGCCACCATCACCGGCGAGCCGCTGCCGGTGGCCAAGCGGGCCGGGGACGAGGTGTTCGCCGGCACCCTGAACGGGACCGGTGCCCTGCGGGTGAAGGTGGAGCGCGATCCGTCCGACTCGGTGATCGCGCGGATCGTGGCGATGGTGGAGGAGGCTTCCGCGACCAAGGCCCCGACACAGCTGTTCATCGAGAAGGTCGAGCGGCGCTACAGCGTGGGGATGGTGGCGACGACGCTGGCGGTGTTCGCGGTGCCGCTGGCGTTCGGCGCCGAGCCGGCCGGGGCGCTGCTGCGCGCGATGACGTTCATGATCGTCGCGTCGCCGTGCGCGGTGGTGCTGGCGACCATGCCTCCGCTGCTGTCGGCGATCGCCAACGCCGGACGGCACGGCGTGCTGGTGAAGTCGGCGGTGGTGATGGAGCGGCTCGGGCAGGTCGACCGGGTCGCCTTCGACAAGACGGGCACGCTCACCGAAGGCGTCCCGCAGGTGGACGAGGTGCGCCCGCTCCCAGACGCGGGCCTCACCCGGGACGAGCTGCTGGCGCTGGCGGCCGCCGCCGAGCGTCCCAGCGAGCATCCGCTCGCCGGCGCCATCGTGGGGGCCGCGCGCGCTCGGGGCCTGGCCGTCCCGGCGGCGGCCGACTTCACGTCCGAGCCCGGGACCGGCGTCGCCGCCACCGTCGGCGGGCGCCGCGTCGCGGTCGGCGCCCCCGCCCGGCTCGCCGGGGACCGCGGTGCCGCCCTGGCCGAGCGGCTGGAGGAGCAGGGGCGCACCGCGGTGCTGGTCGAGGTGGACGGCGCGCCGGCCGGCGTGCTGGGCATCACCGACCGGCTCCGTCCCGGCGCCGCCGCGACCGTCGCCGACCTGACCGCCCTCACGGGCACCGCCCCGGTCCTGCTGACCGGCGACAATCCGCGCGCCGCCTCGCGGCTGGCCGGAGAGGTCGGCATCGGCGACGTCCGCGCCGGGCTGCTCCCCCAGGACAAGGTCGCCGCCGTCCGGGCGATGGACGGACGGGTGCTGGTCGTCGGCGACGGGGTCAACGACGCGCCCGCGCTGGCCGCCGCGCACACCGGCATCGCGATGGGACGCGCCGGTTCCGACCTGGCTCTGGAGACCGCCGACGCCGTCGTCGTCCGCGACGAGCTGGCTGCCGTTCCCGCCGTCATCGATCTGTCGCGGCGGGCCCGGCGGCTGGTGGTGCAGAACCTGGCCATCGCCGCGGCGTTCATCACCGGCCTGGTGATCTGGGACCTGGCCGGCACCCTGCCGCTGCCCCTCGGCGTCGCGGGCCACGAGGGCTCCACCGTGATCGTCGGGCTCAACGGTTTGCGGCTGCTCGCGAGCGGCGCGTGGCGCGGCGGGCGGCGGCGGTCATTCGCCGGCGTAGGAGTGCAGGCCTGAACCCCAGATGTTGACGCCGATGAGGTTGTAGAGCAGGCAGCCGTAGCCGAGGAGGGCGATGACGGCGGCCTTGCGCCCGCTCCAGCCCCGGGTGGTCTGGGCGTGCAGGCACGCGGCGTAGACGATCCAGGTGATGAACGCCCAGGTCTCCTTCGGGTCCCAGCCCCAGTAGCGGCCCCAGGCGTTGTCGGCCCAGATCGCCCCGGCGATGATGGCGAACGTCCAGATGGGGAAGGCGAACATCAGCGTCTGCCGCGCCAGGCGTTCGAGCGTGGCGGCGCCCGGCAGGCGGGACGCGATCGCGGCGACCGTCGACCGGTCGGCCGGGTCGTCGTCGGCGGACGCGACGCGGCCGCGGTACAGGTACAGGGCGGTCAGCGCGGTGGTGACCGTGAATCCGCCGCAGGAGATGACGGCGGCGAGGACGTGGATGGCCAGCCAGTACGAGTGCAGCGACGGCTGGAGCGGGCTGACCGGGATGTAGAGGATCGTGGTGGCGAGGCCGAGCGCGACCACGACGGGGAACATCACGAAGGCGCCGAGGTAGTAGGTGCGCTTGCGGGAGAACAGCACGAGCATCGCGGTCACGGCGGTGAAGGTCGCGGCGCAGATGAACTCGTACATGTTGGCCCACGGGACGCGGTCGGCCGCGAGGCCGCGGGTGACGAGCGCGGCCAGCTGGACGGCCCAGCCCAGCACGGTCAGGCCCACCGCGAAGCGTCCGAACCGGTCGGCTGTGAAGACCCCCGCCTCGGGCTCCGGCTCGGCGGCGGCGACGGGGGCGGGCACGGGAACCGGGTCGGCGACGGGTTCCTCGCGGGCGCCGACGCCGGCCAGGACGCGTTCGCGGACCTGGACCGCGGCGGGAGCCGCGACCGTGGTGCGGCGGTAGGCGAAGACGGCGGCGAACGCCACGGCGGCGAAGGTGTACAGCGCGGTGGACGCGTTGGTGAGGCTGTCGCTCAGCGTGGCGAGCGCGGAGTCGGGCGGCATGGTGTCTCCTTCACGAGTCGAGTGTTCTGCGGTACGCGCGGGCGGCGAGGGCGAGGCAGCAGGCGCCGAAGGCGGCGGATCCCGCCAGGCGCAGGGCGATGCCCGTCCAGTCGGGGTGCGAGGTGAGGGCGGACGCGAACGCGTCGATGTCGTAGGCGAGCGGGATGGCGGCGCGGACGGCGGCGACCCCGTCCGGCAGCGAGGACGGCGGGATCAGGCCGAGGAAGATGACGGCCGTCAGGCCGAACTGGCCGGCGAGCGTCGCGACCTCGGGACGCGCGGGGCCGAGGCCGCTGAGGGCGCCGAGCCCGCTCAGCGCCACGCACGAGGTCAGCGCCGCCGGGACCAGGACCCACAGGTGGGCGATGGGCAGCGAGAACAGCGCCGTGCCCGCCGCGGCGGTCAGCACGATCCCGGGGACGGCGAACGTCGCGTAGCAGGAGCAGAACCCCAGCACCACGGCGGCGGGGCGGACCGGGAGCGTCCCGAAGTAGTCCATGCCGCCGCCCGCCTTGACCGCGGCGAGGCGCTGGGCGAGCAGGTTCCACGCGACGAAGGCCACCGCGGACAGGACCGCTCCGGACACGACGGCCGCGCGGGAGCCCTGGCCGGCCGTCGCGCCGACGCCGTGCAGCAGGGCGAGGATCGCCAGCGACTGCACGGTGGCGACGATCACGACGGCGCCGCCGCCCGCGCGGGCGCGGCCGAGCTGCGCGGTGTGCACGGCGGCCGCGGCGGCGAGGGTCCCCGGTGCGGTGGCGGCCATCAGCCCTCTTCCGCGTCGTCGCAGGCGAGCAGGACGTCCTCGAGGCTCGGCGGGGCGAGGCCGAAGTCGTCGAGCGCGGTGTAGGCGGGGCCGGCGAGGATGCGGCCGAGGGCTTCGTGCGCCTGCCCGGCGGGGAGCCGGGCCGACCAGCGCAGGCCGCGCCGCCGGACCGGGCCGCCGAGGTCGCGGGGGTCGAGCGGCGGGTCGCCGCGCCAGGTCAGGTCGAGGCGGACGAGCCCGCCGAACCGGTCCTTGAGGCGGCCGGGGGTGTCGCAGGCGACGGGGCGTCCCCGGCCGAGGACGAGGACGCGGTCGAGGACGGTCTCGGCTTCGAGGACGTTGTGGGTCACCAGGATCACGGCCGCGCCGCCGGCCCGCCGCCGGTCGAGCGCGTCCCAGACGGTGCGGCGGGCGTCGAGGTCGAGGCCGGTGGTCGGTTCGTCGAGGACGAGCAGGGGCCGCTCGCCGGCGAGCGTCGCGGCGACTCCGGCGAGCCGGCGCTGGCCGCCGGAGAGCCGCCCGACGCGGCGGTCGGCGAGCGCGGCGAGGTCGAGTTCGGCGATGAGGGCGTCGCTCTGCGCGCGGGCTTCGGGGCGGCTCAGGCCGCGCAGCCGCCCGGTCGTCTCCAGCGCGGTCCGCACGGACATGTCGGACAGCGCGGATTCGTGCTGCGGCAGGTAGGCGAGGTGCTCGGCGGCGTGCGCCGCGCGCGCCGTCACGTCGGTCCCGCCGACCAGGACGCGGCCGGCGTCCGGCCGGAGCAGGCCGACGAGCAGCCGGACGAGGGTCGTCTTGCCCGCGCCGTTGCGGCCGAGCACGCCGAACACCTCGCCGGGGCGCGCGTCCAGGGACACGTCCTCGACCGCCGGACGCGCGGCGCCCGGGTAGGTGCGGGTCAGTCCGCGCGCGGCGCAGGCGGCGGCCGTGCCCCCGCCGCGCGGGGCGCGGCCTCCGGCAGGCCGCGGGGGCGGCGGCCCGGAGCCGGTCCTGCTGCGAATGGCCATGGGGCAACCATACAGACGTCTTGTATCTACGGCTTGTAGTACCACCATGTAAGCTCGTTCGCGCTGGTCAGCCATGCGAGCGGCGGAACGGAGTCGCCTACGATGCAGAGCGTGCCCCGCATAACCGGATCCCTCGATCAGCACCGCGCCGCCATGCGCGAGCGCATCCTGGTCGCGGTGCGGGAGATCATGACCGCCGACGGCGTGGACCGGCTGTCCATGGCGGAGGTCGCCAACCGCTCAGGGCTCAACCGCAGCGTCGTCTACAACTACTTCGCCGACGTCCGCGCCCTGCTGATCGCCCACGCCGAGTACGAGACCAGGCGCTTCACCGACGAGCTGCTGCGGGCCCTGGAGGGCGCGGACGACCCGGCCGACCGCATCCGCGTCTACGTCCGCCAGCAGCTCGCCGATTTCGCCGCCTACCCGCAGCCCGCCGGCCCCGAGCTCGCCACGCTGCTCGGCCCGGACGGGTACGAGGAGATGCACGCGCACGTCGGCCCGCTCGGACGGCTGCTCACCGGGATCATCGAGGACGGCGTCCGCGCCGGGGAGTTCGCCCCCTGCGACCCGGCCGCGACCGCGCACCTCGTGCACGCGTGCCTCGGCGCCGAGCGCTACCCCCTCGGCCAGGGCGCCCGGGACCTCGGCGAGACCGTCGAGCGCGTCACCACGTTCGTGCTGCGCAGCCTGGGCGCCGAGACGGCAGTTCCAGCTCCCCCGGACGGTGATGCCGTTACCCCCGGAAAGGCCATTGACGACCGGGGCGGCAGCGGGACCGCGGAGTGACCCGACCGGCGTTCCGCCCCTGGAGCGCCGCCCCTCATTCCGGATCACGAACCGGGCCCGACCGGACGCCGTCGTTCCGGAAGCGCGCCCGCGGCGCATTCGTCCGGCGCGCGGAAGTCGCCTCCTTTTTCCGCAGTTGAACGCCGCCGGGAATAACGGCCGCGCGCGGTCGAATTGATTGGACCGCTTCACGTCAATGTATTGCCGCGCCCATAGGGCCCATGTATACGCTGACGGCGAGGCCGTAGGTCGATTACAGAAGGTTGACTTTGGCGTGCGAAGCGTTGTCGTCCGTATCGCTTCGGGTCCTTCTTGCGCGGTGAGCCTTCGCCCCGCCGTCCGTGCGGCGGCGGGGCGGCTGCTCGTGTTCCCAGTGACCGCCTCCCGAAGCCGCCCCGTCCCCCGCCGTGCCCGGAGCGCGTTCCGGAGGTGTCCGCGGTCCGCCGCGTAGGCGGGCGGGCAGGGGTCGGGGGTCGTTCGGACGGAGCGCGGTTCGGCGGATGCGCATGGGGGTGTGCTGATGGTTCGGCAGTGGCGGGGGCGGCTTTTCCAGCGGGGGGTCGCATGCCGGTTCGGGTGATCGTCTACGACCAGCAGACCCTCACCTTGGTCGGCGTGCGGGCCGTTTCGAACCCGAACGCGACATCGAGATCGTCGGGGAGACCCGCAAGACGCGGCACCTGCTGTCGATGGTGCGCGAGCACGACGCCGACCTGGTGCTGGTCGGGCTGCCGATGCCCGATCTCGACGTGCTCGACCTGGTCGGGCGCGTGCGGGCGGCGGCCGGCGGGCGCACCGCGCCGAGCGTCGTGGTGATGGCGGCGCCGAAGCACGAGGGGTCGCTGCTCGACGCCCTGCGCGCCGGGGTCCGCGGCGTCGCGAGCAAGGAGAGCCCGCCGTCGGAGCTGGTCCGCACCGTCCGGGCCGTGGCCGCCGGCGGGGCGGTGCTGACGGCGACCATGACCAGCCACCTGCTCGACTGGGCGGCGCGCGTCCCGGTCGCGAGCACCGTCCAGGCGCCGGTCGTGCGGACGCTCAGCGAGCGCGAGCGCCGGGTCCTCGAGCTGGTCTCCAGCGGGCTGTCGGACACCGAGGTGGCCGCCGAGCTCCACGTCTCCACCGCGACCGTCCGCTCCCACATGCACCACATCACCGCCAAGCTCGGCATGTCCGGGCGGACCCAGGTCGTCGCGTTCGCGTACCGGCAGGGCCTCATGGCGGAGGAGCCCGCCAACCGCCGTTAGCGGCACCGCCCGCCGCCGCGGGCCGGCCGGCCCCTCGATGCCGCCCGGAAACAGATGCGTCATCCTGGCTATTGCAATAGCATCGCAATAGCCAGGATGATGCATATCGGGCGGGCGGGCGTTCGGCGCGAATCCGTCCCATCGCGGGCGGCGATGCGAGGACATGGGATTTTCCCATCCCCTTCCACACCGGTACGGGAACGCCGCCACCGCCCTCCACGTCCGTGGAAATGAGCGGCCGGCGCCCGCGCCTTCCGTTGATCAGGACGAAAAGCCGACCGGGCACCCGTTGAAGATCAGCTCAATGACGGCCACTTCCCCTCCCTGGAAGATCAACAGCTCGTTGAAGACAGCCGGAGCGCAGCCAGATTACTGTGACGATGTTCGTTTTTCCGGGAAACCCGAGAAACTGTCGCGATGAATGGCTGAAATCATGCATGCGCAGATCTGCACGGACGAGCCGGCCGGATTCTCGCCCACGGCGCCCACAGCGCCCACAGCGCCGACGGCGCCGACGGCGCCCCCGCGAGAACGGTCGTTCGCGTCCCGGCGACCGCCCGGCGGCCCGCGCCCGCAGGCGACCCCGCCGCCCAGGCGGCGGCACGCCCCGAACGGGTCTCCGCCCGCGCCCGCCCAGCGCGCCGAACTGGTGCTGCGGAGGCTGCACCGGCTGATCGCGCCCCGCTTCGCGCGGGCCGAACCGCGCGACCGCGCCTTCGCCTTCCTGCGCGGCATGGTGCTGTCCGCCGAGCGCCGCAACGCCAGCCGGCTCGCGGAGAGCGCGGGCGAGCCGCGCCCCGACGGGATGCAGCGGCTGCTGACGACGGCCCGGTGGGACGCCGACGAGCTGAGGGACGACCTGCGCGACGTCATCGTGGAGCACCTCGGTGCCCCGGACGCGGTGCTGGTGCTGAACGAGCAGGGCTTCGCCAAGAAGGGCGACCGGTCCGTCGGCGTCGCGCGCCAGTTCTCCCCTTCGTCCGGCGTCGTGGAGAACTGCCAGGTGGCCGTCTTCCTCACCTACGCCGCGCCGCGCGCTCAGGCCATCATCGACCGCGAGCTGTACCTGCCGGCCGGCTGGGCGCGGGACCCGGTCCGGCGCTCCGCGGCCCGCGTCCCCGCGGACGTTCCGTTCCGCGGCCCCGGACGGCTGGGCTGGGAGATGCTCGACCGCGCGCTGGCCGCCGGGGTCCCCGCCGCCTGGGTCGCGGCCGAGGCGCCGTTCGGCACCGACGCCGAGCTGCGCCGGCGGCTCGCCGGGCGCGCGATCCCGCACGTCCTCGGGCTCGCGTCCGCGACGAGGCCCGGCGTGATCGGCCTCGGCGGCGGGCGGCGCGTCGCGCCCGAGGAGGTCGCCGCGTCGATCCCGGCGCACGAGTGGCTGACCACCACGGACCGGGACGATCCGGTACGGCGCGGCGGCGCGTGCCATTCCGCGCGCGTCCCGCTCCGGCGCACCGGGAACGGCGGGCTCGACGAATGGCTCCTCGTGCGCCGGGACGGGCGCGGGACGCGGCTCTACGCGTGCGCCGCCCCCCGCGCGGCGACGCTGCGCGAACTGGCCGAGGTCGCCCGGCAGGCCGAGCTGGCGCCGCAGTGCGCGGCGTCGGCGCGGCGGGAGGTCGGGCTCGACCACTACGAGGTCAGGCTGTGGAAGGCCTGGTACCGGCACATCACCCTCGGCCTGCTCGCGCACGCGGGCGTGACGCTGGCCGGTACCGGCACCGCTCCCTGATGCCGCCCGCCCGGGCGGCGCGTTCCCCGCCTCCGCCGACGCTGCGCACGTCCTCCCCCATCAGAGCGAAGGGACCGCCATGCACGAGATCACCGACGACGCCCTGCGCCGCGAGCTGGCCGGCCGGCTCCGGCGCTACCGCGAGCTGCGCGAGCGGCTCGGCCCCGAACGGGCCCGCGAGGCGATGCTCGAGGGCCTTCCCGAGAAGCAGGCGGCGAGGCTCGGCCCCGCGGTGAAGGAGCCCGTCCTCGCCCGCGGGCTCGCGCGCGCCCTGCCGTGGCTGGAGGCGGCGGGCCTCGTCCACGAGGTCGTGGACGACTCCCGTCCCGGCGAGGACGCCGCGCTGGAGATCGCGTTCACCTGCACCTGCACGACCGCCGCCGCCGGCCTCGGCATCCCGCCGGAGCGGGCCGAGCCGCTGCTGTGCGGCCTGGAACTGGAGGCGACCCGGCGGGCCTTCCCGGAACTCGGCGTCCGGGCCCTCGCCCACCGCACCGAGGGCAAGCGGGTCTGCGTCTTCCGCTACCGCCGTGACGAGCAGCCGGGGCGACAGGACGCCCCGGCCTGACCTGGAGGTGTGACCATGAAACTCGATCTGACGGCCGTCCACCGGCGGCTCGGCTGGCGCGCGCAGGCGGCCCTCGCGGGCGCGGGCGCCGGCCTCACCGCGCTGGTGGCCACCGCGGGGGACTTCCGCGCGGGCGTCCTGGCCGCGCACATCCCCGTGGTGCTGACGCGCCTCAACAAGGACGCGCTGTCCGCGCCGGTCCTGCCCGACGGCAAGGTGTCGTTCGCCTTCTACGGCGTGATCGACGAGCCCGGGGCGACCCGGACCGTCCAGGCCGACCTGGAGAAGGACGACGTCCTGTACGTCGAGATGCTGATCCCGAAGCTGCCGCCGGAGACCGGGATCGCGCCGGAGCGGCTGCCGTCCCTGGCGCTGGTGTCGCCGTCCGGCGAGCGGCAGGTGTTCACCGCGAACCGGCGCGAGACGTTCGACGAGCCGTACACCGACACGTCCTACATCAGCTACAGCATCGGCCGCCTGTCGGCCGAGAAGGGCACCTACACGATGGAGATCGCGGGCGACGTCCCGGCGCGGTTCGTGCTGGCCGTCGGTGAGGAGGAGCGTCCCGGAGAGGTCATGAAGGGCGAGGTCGCCGACATCGCCGACGTGCACGAGTGGTACCGGACGCCGCCCGCCGCGGCGGCGGCCGAGTAGAGCACCGGACCGAGAGGGAGGAGGCGGCGATGGGCCGGATGGAGCGTACGGAGCGGCTGTGGGACCGCGCGCGGCGGATCACGCCCGGCGGGGTGAACTCGCCGGTGCGGGCGTTCGGCGCCGTGGGCGGCACGCCCCGGTTCATGACCTCGGGCCGGGGCCCGTACCTCGTCGACGTGGACGGGAACGAGTACGTCGACCTCGTCTGCTCGTGGGGCGCGGCGCTGCTCGGGCACGCCCATCCGGCCGTCGTGGCGGCGCTGCGCGTCGCCGCGGCGCAGGGCACGTCGTACGGCGCGCCCACGGAGGGCGAGGTGGAGCTCGCCGAGGAGATCGCGCGGCGCGCGCCGGTCGAGCGGGTGCGGCTGGTGAGCTCCGGCACCGAGGCGACCATGTCGGCGATCCGGCTCGCGCGCGGCTTCACCGGCCGGGCGAAGGCGGTCAAGTTCGCCGGCTGCTACCACGGGCACGCCGACGGGCTGCTGGCGTCGGCCGGGTCGGGGGTCGCGACGTTCGGGCTGCCGGACTCGCCGGGGGTGACCGGCGCGGCGGCGGCCGACACCATCGTGCTGCCCTACAACGACGCCGGCGCGGTCCGGGCCGCGTTCGCCGCGCACCCCGGGGAGATCGCGTGCGTGATCACCGAGGCGTGCCCGGCGAACATGGGCGTGGTGCCGCCGCGCGACGGCTTCAACGCGCTGCTCGCGCGGCTGTGCCGGGAGGACGGCGCGCTGCTGGTCGTGGACGAGGTCCTCACCGGGTTCCGCGTCACGGCGTCCGGGTGGCACGGCCGCCAGGAGACGGCGGCGGACCTGATGACGTTCGGCAAGGTCATGGGCGGGGGCCTGCCGGCCGCCGCGTTCGGCGGCCGCGCCGAGATCATGGAGCTGCTCGCCCCGGCCGGGCCCGTCTACCAGGCGGGGACGCTGTCGGGGAACCCGCTCGCCACCGCCGCCGGGATGGCGACGTTCCGGCAGGCGACCTCGGAGGCGTACGCGCGGATCGACCGTGCGGCGGCCGCGCTGATGGCGGCGACGGCCGAGGCCCTGGACAAGGAGGGGGTGCCGTACCGCATGCAGAGCGGCGGCAACCTCTTCTCGGTCTTCTTCGGGGTCCGGGACGAGGTCGTCGACTACGACGGTGCCCGCACGCAGGACGCGGCACGGTACGCGGCGTTCTTCCACGCGGCTCTGGAGCGGGGCGTCCACCTGCCGCCTTCGGGGTACGAGGCGTGGTTCGTCTCCGCGTCCCACGATGACGCCGCGCTCGATCGCGTGATCGAGGTCCTCCCGTACGCGGCGCGCGCCGCGGCGGACGTCCGCGGCGGCACCTGATCCCGCGCGCACACGAAGGCGGCCACCGGATTCCGGTGGCCGCCTTCGCCGTTGCCGTCAGACCGGATGCGCGGTCGGCGAGAAGCCGTAGGGCAGCCGCAGCCGGTGCGCGTTGAGCAGCTCGTCGTCCGCGAGGACGGTGCCGGTGGCGCCGTCGGCGACGATGCGGCCGCCGGACAGGATCAGCGAGCGCGGGCACAGCTCGGCGGCGTACGGCATGTCGTGCGTGACCATCAGCACGGTGACGCCGAGGGACAGCAGGAGCTCGGCCAGCTCCGCGCGGCTCGCCGGGTCCAGGTTGGACGACGGCTCGTCCAGCACGAGGATCTCCGGCTCCATCGCCAGGACGGTCGCGACCGCGACGCGGCGCCGCTGCCCGAACGACAGGTGCTGCGGCGGCCGGCCGGCGGCGTGCAGCATGCCGACCCGGCGCAGCGCGTCCTCGACCCGCCCGTCGAGCTCGCCGCCGCGCAGGCCGAGGTTCGCCGGGCCGAAGGCGACGTCCTCGCGGACGGTCGGCATGAACAGCTGGTCGTCGGGGTCCTGGAAGACGATCCCCACCCGCCGCCTGATCTCCCGGAGGTGCTCCTTCGCGACCGGAAGGCCGGCGATCCGGACGGTCCCCCGGCCGCCGGACAGGACGCCGTTGAGGTGCAGGACCAGCGTGGTCTTCCCGGCGCCGTTCGGGCCGAGCAGCGCGACGCGCTCGCCCGGCCGGACGGTGAGGTCCACGCCGCGCAGCGCCTCGGCGCCCCCGGGATAGGCGTACGCCAGGTCGTCGACCTGCACGGACGGCGGCGGCGCGGAACCGTTGAGCGCGTCGTCCATCAGTTCACCGCCCAGGCCGTCGCGGCCGTCACGGCGGCGACGGCGGGGACGAGACCCGCCGCCGCCCACTGCGCGGCCGAGACCGGCAGCTCGCGGATCACCGGGCTTCGTCCCTCGTAGCCCCGGCTGGCCATGGCGACGTAGACGCGTTCGCCGCGCTCGTAGGAGCGCAGGAACACCGCGCTCAGCGACCGCGCCAGCGTCCGGACGTGCCGGACGTCGCGCGCGTCGAAGCCGCGGGACGTCCGCGCGATCCGCATGCGGCGCAGCTCGTCGAGGATGACGTCGGCGTACCGCAGCATGAACGAGGCGATCTGCACCAGCAGGGGCGGCAGCCCGAGGCGTTCGATGCCGACGAGCAGCGTGCGCGGCTCGGTCGTCGCGGCCAGCAGGATCGACGCGGTGATGCCGAGCGTGGCCTTGGCCAGGATGTTCCACGCGGCCCACAGCCCGGCCGCGCTCACCGTGATCCCGGCGATCGCGACGGGGCGCCCGTGCACGATGAACGGCAGCCCCAGCGCGAACGCGACGAAGGGCACCTCCACCAGCATGCGCCGGGCGACGAACCCGGCGGGGACCCGCGCGGCCGCCGCGACCGCCGCGAGGACGAGCGCGTACAGCCCGAAGGCCCACACCTGCTCGCGCGGCGTGGCCACCACCGCCACCACGAAGGCGAGCGCCGCGACGATCTTGCATTGCGGCGGGAGCCGGTGCACGGGCGTGTCGCCGTGCCGGTACAGCCGGTGCGCGTGCCCGCCGCTCACGGCTCCTCCCGGCGGGGCGCGCGCCGGCGGCGGACGGTCCAGAACACGCCGCCGCCGATCGCCAGGGTCACGCCGACCCCGATGACCCCGGCGAGCCCGTCCGACAGCCGTCCGTCCTTGACGCCCTTCACCCCGTACCCGCTGACGGGGGACCCGCCGGCGGGGCTCGTGCGCTCCTTGCGGTTCATGCGGTGGTCGGCGGCGACCTTGTTCAGGCCGTCCGGTTTGCTGCTGGCGTAGTAGCTGACCAGCCCGGCGAGGACGAGGGCGATGACGATCCCCGCCGCCAGCAGCCGTTTGACGCTCGTGTCCATGGAGCTTCCTAGTCTCGGTCGGTTCGTGCGCTGTCTCGGTCGGTTCGTGCGCTTCAGATCCGCGACGGTTCGGGCGGCGCGACCCGGGCCGCGCGGCGCCGCGCGGTCCGGACGCCGTGGACGAGGTCGGGCCGGACGGCCAGCACGCCGCCGACCGTGACCGCGGTGATGAGCCCTTCGCCGAGGCCGATCAGCACGTGCACGCCGACCATGGCCGCCGCGACGGTGCCGAGCGGGACGTCCGCCGTCCCGCCGATCGCGTAGACGCCGACGAAGCCGAGCGCGGCGACGGGGACCGACACCGCCGCGGCGGCGAACGCGGCGGCGCTGAGCGCGCGCGGCCGGTCCGGCAGCAGCCGTGCCAGCAGGCGGAACACCGCGTGCCCGACGACGGCGGTGACGATGCCCATCAGCGTGATGTTGACGCCGAGCGTCGTCAGCCCGCCGTCGGCGAACAGCAGCGCCTGGACCGACAGCACCACCGACAGGCACAGCACGGCGGCGTACGGGCCGACGAGGATCGCGGCGAGGGCGCCGCCGAGGACGTGGCCGCTGGTGCCGCCGGCGACCGGAAAGTTGATCATCTGGGCGGCGAAGACGAACGCGGCCATCAGCCCGGCGAGCGGCGCGGTGCGTTCGTCGAGCTCGGATCGGGCCTTGTAGAGGGACAGGGAGACGCCGGCCGCGGCGAAGAGGCCGGCTCCGGCGCAGACGGGCGCGTCGATGAATCCGTCGGGGACGTGCACGACGTTTCCTTTCGGAGGCGATCAGTCGCTGTCTTCCACGGGGTCGTTGCGGGGTGCGGCCGGCTGGGCGGGCGCGGGCGGCGGAGCCGGTGCCGGCGGCGCGGCGGGCGCGGGCGCCGGCGGTGCGGCGGGCGCGGGCGGGCGGCGCGTTCCGGCGTCGCGGGGAAGCCGCAGTCCCAGGCCGAGGCCGGCGAGCATGACGGCGGCGGTCAGGAAGGTGACCGTCCGCGCGGCGGAGGCGAGGGCGTCGCGCGCCGCCGTGCCCGCCGCGGCCGTCTCCGGCCGCTCGCGCAGGCCGGGGATGTTCGCGCCGAGGCTGTCGCGGACCGACGCCGCCAGCTCCGCACGGGTGGTGCCGGGCGGCGGGCCCGTCCCGTCGAGGCGGTGGTCCAGGCCGGTGCCCAGCGCGGTGACGAGGACGGTGCCGAGCACGGCGATGCCGAGCGCCGACCCCAGCAGGCGGGTGGTGTTCTGCGCGCCGGACGCCTGCCCCGAGCGTTCGACGGGCACGTCCGCGAGCACGACGTTCGACAGCTGCGCGCTCGCCAGCCCGACGCCGACGCCGTACACCAGCAGCGGCCCGACGAGCCACCACGGACTCGCCGCCGGCCCCATCACCGCGCCGGCCGCGGCGATGCCGGCCGTCTCCAGCGCCAGGCCCGCGACGACGACGCGGCGCGGGCCGTACCGCTGCGTGAGGATCCCGGCGCCCGGTCCCGCCACCAGCGCCCCGACCGCGAGGGCGAGCACGACGAGCCCGGCGCGCAGCGCGCCGGCGCCGAGCGCGCCCTGCAGGTACAGCGGCAGGACGAAGACGAGGCCGAACTCCGCGAGCCCGACGATGGCGATCGCGATGTTGCCGATCCGGAAGCTCGGGACGGCGAACAGCGTCACGTCCAGCAGGACGGGTTCGCCGCGCCCGCGGCGCCGCGCGGTCGTCACGGCGAACAGCAGGAGGCAGAGAGCGCCGAGCACGGCGGCGGGCGGGATCGGCGACACGGCGGAGAACGGCCAGTCCAGGGGGCCGGCGTGGAACGTCCTCGTCGGCGTCCACCAGCCGTACCGCTGCCCTTCGATGAGGACGAAGACGAACGCCGCGCACCCGGTGCTCGCGGCGAGCGTGCCGGCGGCGCCGGTCCGCAGCGTCGCGCGCGGGTCGCGGGCCTCCGGCACCCACAGCGCGATGCCGAGCAGCACCAGCAGCCCGAGCGGGACGTTGATCGCGAAGATCCAGCGCCAGGAGTGCGCGCTCGTCAGCCAGCCGCCGAGGACCGGGCCGATCGCCACCGTCCCGCCGATCACCGACCCCCACACGGCGAACGCCATCGCCCGGTCCCGGCCCCGGAACGCGGTGTTGACGACCGCGAGGGTCGCCGGGAGGATCATCGCCGCCCCGGCGCCCTGCAGCACCCGGCCGAGCAGCAGCCCGGCGGCGCCGTGGGCCTGCCCCGCGACCGCGCTCGCCGCGCCGAAGACCGCGACACCGAGGGCGAACAGCCCGCGGTGCCCGAGCACGTCGCCGATCCGGCCGGCCGGCAGCAGCAGCGCCGCGAACACCAGCATGTACCCGGCGTTGACCCATTCGGCGTCGGTCGAGGCGATGCCGAGCCGGCCGATGATCGTGGGCAGCGCGACGTTGACGATCGTGCCGTCCACCATGATCAGCGAGACGCCGACGCTGAGCGTGGCCAGGCACAGCCGGCGGCGCAGGGCCGCGCGCGGCGGGCGCGCGGCCGGCGCGCGGCGACCGCCGTATAGGACGTCACCGGACATGTGAGCCTCCGGGTCGGGATGCGGCCGCCGCGACGCGGCGGTCCGGCGAGATGCCGGAACGGTCAAGCGGCGGGGCGCCGGGACGGTCAGGCGGGGCGGCCGGCGGGCAGTCCGGAGACGACGTCGGCGGCGACCCGGCGGGCGTCGCGGACGCAGTCGTTGATGCCGACGCCGTGGTAGGCGTTGCCCGCGAGGTGCAGGCCGCCGAGCCCGGCCGCCGCGGCGAGCACGCCGTCGATCCGGTGCCGGTGCCCGACGGGGTACTCCGGGATGGCGCGCCGCCACAGATGGTCGAAGGCGAACACGGGCTCGCCGCGGACGCCGAAGATGTGGACGAGGTCGCGGTGCACGTTGCGGACGGCCTCCTCGCGGGAGAGCGAGGAGAACGCCGGGTCCTGCATGCCGCCGGCGAGCGTGCGGATGAGGACCATGTCGTCGGGGGCCTGCTCGGGGAAGATGGTGGAGGTGTGGATGCTGGCGAGGATCCGCGTCCGCTCCGTCGGGATCGTCAGGAAGCCGATGCCCTTCGGTTCCCTCTTCACGTCCGCGCGCCGGTAGCCGAGCGCGACGACCCGCACGTCGGGATGCGGGATCGCGGCCAGCGCCGCCGCGGCGTCCGGAAGGTGCGGCTCCAGCAGGCCCGCCGCGAGGTGGGCGGGGAGCGCCAGCACGACGTGGCCGGCCGTCAGGACCCGCCCGTCGTCGAGGACGACCCGCCAGCCGCGCCGCCCGCCAGCCACGTTTCGGCCGTCCGCGTGCCGGCCGTCCGCGTGCCGGGCGGTCTCGGTGGCGCGCTCGATCGCGGCGGCCCGGCAGCCGAGCCGGATCTGGTCGGCGAGGGCCTTCTCCAGCGCGTCGATCAGCCGCTGCATGCCGTGGCCGCGGAAGGTGTGCAGCCGCATCCCGAACTCGCCGAACCTCGGCAGCCGGGGCACGTAGAACCGGCCCTTCTGGGTGCCGCGGAGCTGCACGCGCAGCGCGCCGAGCAGGATGCTGCCGTACCGCTCCTCCAGGTACCGGACGTAGGGGAACTTCGCGTCGATGCTCAGCCGCCGCGAGTCTCCCCCGGTGACGCCGAGGACGGCGGGGACGGCCAGCGTCCGCGCCAGCTCCCAGCCGAAGCGCCGCGCGGTGAACTCGAAGACGGGCTCCTCGTGCAGATCCTTGGCGATGAACGGCTCCATCGCGATGCGCAGCTTCCCCCGCATCGACAGCAGCGGGCTGCGCAGGAACTCCCGGGGCGTCGTCGGGAGGGTGAGCAGCTCCTCGTCGTCGCGCAGGAGCAGCAGCCTCTCGGCCTCGCCGGTCGCGAGCATCAGCTCCTCGCCGAGGTCGAGCTCGTGCGCGAGGTCGCCGACCCCGCCCGGCCCGTACACCACGAAGCCGTGCGGGCCGGTGTCGACGGTGAAGCCGCGCTCGTGGCGGGAGCCGACGATCCCGCCGACGCGCTCCGATCCCTCCAGCACGACCACCGAGCTGCCCGGGGACTGCTGCCTGATCTGGAACGCGGCGGTGAGGCCGGTGATGCCGCCGCCGATGACGACGACGTCGTGGTCCCCGTTCGGCGCCTCCGTGACCTGCGCCCCCGCGACCTGAGCGTCCTTGAGCGGTGCTTCCTTGACCGGTGCTTCCTTGTTCGTCACAGCAGCCCCCTGGCGGCGTCGACGGCCCAGTAGGTGAGGATGATCGAGGCGCCCGCCCGGCGGATCGAGGTCAGCGTCTCGGCGACGGCCCGGTCGCGCTCGATCCAGCCCCGCGCCGCTGCGGCCTCGACCATCGAGTACTCCCCCGACACCTGGTAGGCGGCGACGGGGACGTCCACGGCCTCGGCGGTCCGGCGGACGATGTCCAGGTACGACATCGCGGGCTTGACCATGACGATGTCGGCGCCCTCCGCGACGTCGAGGCGGACCTCGCGCATCGCCTCGCCGCCGTTGGCCGGGTCCATCTGGTAGGTGCGGCGGTCGCCGGTGAGCGAGGAGTCGACGGCGTCCCGGAACGGCCCGTAGAACGCCGACGCGTACTTGGCCGCGTACGCGAGGACGGCGACGCCGGTGTGCCCGGCCGCGTCGAGCGCGCCGCGGATCGCGGCGACCTGGCCGTCCATCATGCCGCTGGGTCCGACGACGTCCGTCCCGGCGTCGGCGAGGGCCACGGCCATCCGCCCGTACCGGTCCAGGGTGGCGTCGTTGTCGACGGTCCCGTCCGCGGCGAGCACGCCGCAGTGCCCGTGGTCGGTGAACTCGTCCAGGCAGAGGTCGGCCATCACGGTCGTCGCGTCGCCGACCTCGGCGGCGAGGTCCGCGACCGCGACGTTGAGGATCCCTTCGGGGTCGGTCGCGGCGAGCCCGAGCGGGTCCTTGCGCTCGGGGACGGCGAACAGCATGAGCCCGCCGACCCCGGCCTCGACCGCCTCGCGCGCGGCCTTGCGCAGCGAGTCGCGGGTGTGCTGCAGGACGCCCGGCATCGACGGGACGGGGACGGGCTCGGTGATGCCCTCCTTGACGAACATGGGCAGGACGAGGGAGGCCGGCGGCACCCGCGTCTCGGCGACCATCCGCCGCAGGGACGGGGTGCGGCGCAGCCGGCGCGGTCGCACGACCGGGCGCGGCGGCTGCGGGCGTGGCGGCTGCGGGCGTGGTGGCGTTGTGTCGGGCATGTGATCCTCCAACAGGGCGTCGCGGGTGCTCAGCCGTGACCGATGGGCTGGGACGGGTGGACGGGGCGGGAGCGCGGGTCCGCGCCTCCCGTGGCCTGCGGCTGCGCGGCGAGGACGTCCGCTCCGCCGTCGGCCAGGAGCGTGCGGGCGAGCCGCCGGCCCAGGGCGGCCGCCTCGGCGGGCGTCGCGGCGGGCCCGTTCGCGGACCGGCGCAGGACGGACGAGCCGTCGGGGACGGCGACGAGCCCGTCCAGCCGGAGGGCGCCGCCCTCGCCGTCCGGGACGGCGAGGGCGCCGACCGGCGAGGTGCAACCGGCGTCCAGGCCCGCGAGGAAGGCGCGCTCGGCGGTGACCGCGAGCCGCGACGGCGCGTCGTCGACGGCGCGGAGGGCCGCGGCGGTCGGCGCGTCGTCGGCCCGGCACTCGAGCGCCAGCGCGCCCTGGCTCGGCGCGGGCATCACGATGCCGGGCTCCAGGGGCGCGGCGACGGCGTTCAGGCGGCCGAGCCGCGACAGCCCCGCCATGGCCAGGACGACCGCGTCCAGTTCCCCGGTCTCGGTGCGGGCGAGCCGGCTGTCGACGTTGCCGCGCAGCGGGACCACCGTCACGTACGGGGCACGGGCCCTGATCTGGGCGGCGCGGCGCGGCGACCCCGTGCCGACCCGGGCACCCGGCGGCAGCGCGCCGAGCGACGCGGGCGGCCCCGCCGACGCGGCGAGCGCGTCGCGGGGGTCCTCCCGCACGGGAACGGCCGCGAGCCGAAGTCCCGCCTCGGGCGCGGTGGGCAGGTCCTTGAAGGAGTGGACGACGAAGTCGACCTTCCCGGCCAGCAGCGCCTTGCGCAGGGCGGTGACGAACACGCCGGTGGACCCGAACCGCTCGATCGGGGCGTCGCTCTCGTCCCCCTCGCTGGAGAGCAGGACCAGGTTGACGGACCTGCCGGTGGCCGCGGTGATCCTGCGGGCCGCCCAGCTCGCCTGGGCCACCGCGAGCTTGCTCTTGCGCGTGCCCAGCAGCAGCGGCGTACCGGGGTCGGCGCGGTGGTGGTTGGTCGTCATGCGTTCGCCTCGCTCACGTCGAGATCGAAGAGGCGGGTGAGCGCCTCCAGGTACAGGCGGCCGTCGGGCGTCCCGGCGAGCTCCTTCGCCCGCACGATGGGGGTGTGCAGGAGCTTGCCGACGATGCGGTCGACCGCCGCGACGGTCTCCGCGCGCTCGCTCTCGCCGAGGCCGGGCAGCCGGCCGGCGAGCCGGGCCAGCTCCTGGTCGACGACCTCGCCGGCCCGCGACCGCAGCGCGACGATGAGCGGTTTCACGGTGGACTCCATGCGCCGGGCCAGGAACGCCGCGGCCTGCTCGGTCACGATGCCGCCGGCCCGGCCGACGTCGTCGGGCCGTCCCCGCCGGGCCAGCAGCCGGCCGAGCCGCTCGATGTCCACCAGCGTCACGCCGTCGACGTCGCCGCACAGCGGGTCGATGTCGCGGGGCATCGCCAGGTCGAGCGCGACGAGCGGGGCGTGCCCGGTCTCCTTGCGCGCCACCCGCATGCGTTCGGCGTCCAGCACGTGCCCTTGCGCCCCGGTGGAGGAGACGACGAGGTCGCACCGCTCCAGGACGGCGGGCCAGCCGTCGGCGGTGACGGCCGCACCGCCCACCTCAGCGGCGATCCGGACCGCCTTGGCGTGGGTCCGGCTCGTGACGTGGATCTCGCCCGCGCCCTTGTCGCGGAGGAGCCGGGCGGCGAGCGAGCCGATCGTTCCGGTGCCGATGAGCAGGGCGGTGCGCCCGCGCAGGCCGCCGAGGACGTCGTCCGCCGCGTCCAGCGCGGCGTGGACGAGGGAGACCCCGGCCTGGCCGACGCGCGTCTCGGTGCGGGCGCGCTTGCTCACCCGCAGCGCGTTCTCCATCAGCTCCGTCAGGACGGCGCCGCTGGTCCCGGCGTCCTGCGCGGCGCGCAGCGCGGCCCGCACCTGCGCGACGATCTGCTCCTCGCCGACCGCCATCGACTCCAGCCCGCAGGCGACGCGGAACAGGTGCGCCACCGCCTCGGTCTCGCGGCGGATCGCGACGGACCCCCAGACGTCGTGCTCGGGGACGCCGGCCAGCCCGGCGAACGCCTCCACCACGTGGCACGTCGCCTCGCTGTGCCGCTCGGTCGCGACGAACGCCTCGAGACGGTTGCACGTCGCCAGCAGCACCGCCTCCTCGACGGCCGGGTGGCCGGTGAGCCGTTCGAGGGCCTCCTGCGTCCGGCCGGGCGGCACCGCGAGCCGTTCGAGCAGCCCGATCGGCGCGCTGCGGTGGTCCAGCCCGACGTTGTGTATGTGCATCACGGGAAAGCTCAACCTCACAGGGTGCGGAATCGACGGGAATTCTGTACCGCGGGGAAGAATGACGTGAGCGTAGGCAAGGCCCGGAAAATCCGTCCAGGCATCCGCGGTAGTGGCCCGCGCGCACCGCACTAGAACGCATTAAGTGCGGTAATGCGGAACGGCCGTGGATTCACCTCCGGCCGGTTTGTTAGCGTCCGGCGGGCGTCCCACTCGATGGCGGAATTCTTGGAGGACCGGGTGACCACGACCGAAGAGACCGGCGGGCCCGCCCCGGCCGGAGCGGCGGAGCCCGCGGCGAGCACCGGCACGCGAAGCACCGGCATGCGAAGCACCGGCACGCCGAGCACCGGCACGCCGAGCGTGTTCCTGGAGGCGGCGCGCGGCGCGTCCACGTCGCGCGCACCGGTCTGGCTGATGCGCCAGGCCGGCCGCTACCTGCCGGAGTACCGGGAGCTGAAGGAGCGGTACTCGTTCTGGGAGATGTGCCGCACGCCCGAGATCGCGGCGGAGGTGACGCTGCAGCCGCTGCGGCGGTTCCCGCTCGACGCCGCGATCGTGTTCAGCGACATCATGACGCCGCTGCCGCCGATGGGCGTGCCCGTCGACTTCGCGCCGGGGCCGGTCATCCGGAACCCGGTGCGGACCGCCGCCGACGTCGCCGCGCTCCGGGTGCCGGACGGCGGCGAGATCGCGCCGTTCGTCGCCGAGGCGATCGGCATCGCCCGCGCCGAGGCCGCCGTCCCGGTCATCGGGTTCGCCGGCGCTCCCCTGACCGTGGCGGGCTACGCCGTCCAGGGGACCGGGTCGGTGGACTACGCGGACTTCCGGGCGTGGCTGCACCGCGAGCCGCGCCTCGCGCACGCCCTGCTCGACAAGCTCGCCGACGTCACCGCCGCCTACCTGCGCACGCAGATCGACGCGGGCGCCCGGGCCGTGCAGCTGTTCGACAGCTGGGCCGGCGTCCACGGCCGCAACGCCTACGCGACCTTCGGGATGCCCTACGCGCGGCGGGTCCTCGACGCGCTCGCCGGCACCGGCGTGCCGCGCATCTACCTCGCGGTCGGCGCCGCGCACCTCTACCCGCAGATCGCCCGGCTCCCCGCCGAGGTCATCAGCGTCGACTGGCGGCAGCCGCTGGACGCCGCCCGCGCGGCCTTGCCGGACAAGGCGCTGCAGGGGAATCTGGACCCGACGGTCATGCTGGCCGACGCCGGCACGATGCTCGCCGCGGCACGCGAGGTGATCAGGGCCGGGGCGGGCGGCGCGCACGTCTTCAACCTCGGCCACGGCGTCCTGCAGGGCACGCCGCCGGACAACGTGGCCCGTCTCGTCGACCTGGTTCACCAGACCCCCCGCGAGGAGGCCGCGGCATGAGTCACGCCGAGTCCGTCACCGAGATGCTCCGGCGGCACCAGGACCGCCTGGTCGCCGCGTTCGAGGACCAGGACGGCGGGGCCCGCTTCCGGACGGCGCGGTGGACCCGCGACGGCCTCGGCGGCGGCCGCGCGCGGATCCTGGAGGGCGGCCGGGTCTTCGAGCGGGCGGGTGTGAACGTCTCGCTGGTCGCGGGCGACAGGGTCCCCTCGGCCGTCAGCCGGACCCGGCCCCAGCTGGCCGACCGGGGGTTCCGCGCGACCGGCATCTCGATGGTGCTGCATCCGCTGAACCCGTACGCGCCGTCCTTCCACGCCAATTTCCGCTACTTCGAGATCGACGGCGGCGAATGGTGGTTCGGCGGCGGAATGGACCTCACCCCGATGTACGGGTTCGACGAGGACGCCGTCCATTTCCACCGCACCATCAAGGAGTGGTGCGGGCGGCACGAGATCGCCTCTTACGAAGAGTGGAAGGCGACGTGCGACGAGTACTTCTACATCAAGCACCGTAAGGAGATGCGCGGAATAGGCGGGGTCTTCTTCGACCGGATCACCGCCGACGCTCCGCGGCCCCCCGCGTCGTACGGCGCCTTCGTCGAGGACGGTCTCGGCGCGATCCTCGACGCCTACCAGCCGATCGTCGCGCGCCGCTCCCCGATGCCGTACGGCGACCGGGAGCGCGACTGGCAGCTGGCCCGGCGCGGCCGGTACGCGGAGTTCAACCTCGTCTACGACCGCGGCACGCTGTTCGGCCTGCAGACCAACGCCAACATCGAGGCCGTCCTGATGTCGATGCCGCCGCTGGCCCGCTGGGGCTTCGACATCACGCCGGAGCCGGGCAGCCCGGAGAGCGACGTGGCGCGGTTCCTCCAGCCGCGCGACTGGGCGGCCCACGAGCCTTCGCCGCTGCTGCCCGCACGCTGACGGCCCCGACCGCGACGGCCGCCATCTCCCGGCGCTCCGCCCCCGGAAACGGCCGCGGCCGGCCAACGCGAGGAGCGTCCTTGCCGCCTCGGCTCACACTTGAAAGGGTCCTACCGACGGCACGCAGGGCCGGTTCCTGCGGCGTTCCGGCGATCCTCCGACCGCGGTCAAGGGGCAGTGGTGCGACATTCCTCCGGTGAGCAGGCGCTCGACCCCGTCGGCTACGACGCCGAACTGCGGCGGCATCACGAGGTGCTGCGCCGGGCCTGGGGTGTCGGGCTCCACGACCACGTCCTCGACATCGGATGCGGCACCGGGCGGACGACCCGGGACGCCGCGCGCACGGCCCGCGCGGGCGGCGCGCTCGGGGTCGACGTCTCCGCGCCCGCCATCGAGCGCGCCCGCGAGCTGGCCCGGGCGGACGGGCTCGGGAACGTCGCCTTCGAGCAGGGGGACGCGCAGCGCCACCGCTTTCCGGAGGCGCGTTTCGACCTGGTGACCAGCAGGTTCGGCACCATGTTCTTCGCCGACCCGGGCGCCGCCTTCGCCAACGTCGGGCGGGCGCTGCGCCCGGACGGGCGCCTGGTGATGATGGTCTGGCAGTCCGCCGAGCGCAACGAATGGGACGTCGCCATCCGCGAAGCGCTCGCGGGATCCGACGCGCCGCCGCCCGCCGCCGAGGGACCGGATCCGTTCTCGCTCGACGACCCGCCGGCCGTGACGCGGATCCTGGACGAGGCGGGGTTCGCCGACATCGCCTTCACCGACGTGCAGGAGCCGGTCTATTACGGTCCGGACGTCGCCGCCGCCCTCGGCTGGGTCCGCGGCTTCACATCCACCAGGGAGGCACTGGAGCGGCTGGACTCCGCCGCCGCGGCGCGTGCGGTCGAGCGCCTGCGCGAAACGCTCCACGCCCATCTGTCCGGTGACGGCGTCCGGTTCGACTCCCGCGCCTGGATCATCACCGCCCGCCGTCCCGGCTGACACCGCGCTGCGGTCGCCCTAGGCCGTGCCCGCCATGCGCCGGCGGGTCCGTTCGGGAGCGGTCGCCGGCAGGGTGGCGAGGACGTCGGCGAGCGAGGTGGCGGCGAGGCTGCTCCGCCACGCCTCGTGCGCCTCGGCCATCTTCGCGGCGAGGACGCAGGTCTCCCGGCAGTCCTCGGGACGCAGCGCACCGCGGCCCTGCTGCCGGATCTCGCGGCACTCGTAGGGCGAGGCCCCGCCGTCGACCGCCTCGACGATCTGCAGCAGCGTGATCTCGGCGGCGGGACGGCCGAGCCGGAACCCGCCCCGGGGGCCCGTGGTCGCCGCGAGGACGCCGCCGCGCACCAGCGCCTGGAGCTGTTTGGCCAGGTAGGGCGCGGGGAGGTCGTAGTACTGCGCGAGCTGGGCCGCCGACGCGGTGGCGCCCGGGTCGAGCTGGGCCAGCGTCGTGGCGCAGTGCAGGAGCCATTCGGTGCTCACGGGCAGCTTCATGGCCCCGATCCTATCGGAGACATTGCGGATCCGTTTAGTCCGAGATAGAGTCGTGCCCGGTCCAGAGACGAGGAGAGATCACCATGCGGATCGCCGTTGCGGGTGCGACAGGGAACATCGGGGCGCTCACCGTCACCGCCCTCCAGAAGGCCGGGCACGACGTCGTGCGCATCAGCCGCTCGCTCGGCGTCGACCTCGTCACCGGCGAGGGGCTCGACGCGGCCCTGACCGGCGTCGACGCCGTCGTCGACGCCACGAACGCGACGGCCGCCGACCCGGCGGAGACGGTGGCCTTCTTCGGCGCCGTCACCCGGAACCTGCTCGCCGCCGAGGAGCGCGCCGGGGTCCGCCACCACGTCCTGCTGTCGATCGCCGGGGTCGACCGCGTCGAGGGCAACGCGCACTACGCCGGCAAGCGGGAGCAGGAGCGGCTGGTCACCGCCGGGCCGGTGCCGTGGTCGATCGTCCCGGCCACCCAGTTCCACGACTTCGCCGCGATGCTCGCCGGCTGGACGGAGCAGGACGGCGTGGCCACGATCCCGCCGCTGCTCGTCCAGCCGGTCGCGCCCGCGGACGTCGCCGCCGTCCTCGCCGAGGTCGCCGCGGGCGCGCCGCAGGGCCGCTGCCCCGACCTCGCCGGGCCGGAGCCGCAGGACCTGGTCGACATGGCCCGCCGCACCTACCAGGCACGCGGCCGCACGGTGAAGCTCGTGCCGACCTGGGCGGGGCTGTTCGGCCCGGAGATGGCGGGCAACGCGCTCCTGCCCGGCGAGGGCGCCCGCATCGCGCCGACCACGTTCGACGAGTGGCTCGCGACGGCCTGAGCGACGGCCTGAGTGACGGCCTGGGCGACGCGGGCGCGGCGCCTCACTTGGACTCGACCCGTCCCAGCGGATCGTCGCTCTCCAGCAGCGCCTCGCACGCCGCCCGCCAGCCGGAGCCGTCGATGCCGAGCGCGTGGCGGAGGTAGGCCAGCGTGAGCCGCTGGACGAGGGCCAGCCGTTCCGGGTTCTCGTCCGTGGTCTCCCTGGCCTCGTAGCCGGGGATCCCGCCGAGCGAGTGCTCCGCCCCGAACAGCGTGAGCAGGCTCTTGGGGCCCGGGCTCAGGTGGTAGGGGTCGGCCGTCCAGTCCGGCCCGCGGACGGTCAGCGGGAGGTCGTCCCGGTCCCCCGTGACCACGAGGGCGGGCGTGGTCATGTGCGCGAAGCTCGGGTTCATGAACGGGTAGTGCTCGGCGGCGAACGGGGTGAGGTCGGCTCCGCCGCGCCCGGCCGTGGCGAGCAGGACGCCCGCCTTGACCCGCGAGTCGGAGAGGTCCTCCTCCTCGCCGGTCACGGGGTCGATGACGCGCAGGCCCAGCAGGTTGCCCGCCGTCTGGCCGCCGAACGAGTGCCCGGCCGCGGCGATGCGGCCGCGGTCGAGGCGCCCGGCGAGACCGGGAAGGGCGGCCTCCAGGAGGTCGAGGTGGTCGAGGACGCGCTTCAGGTCCTCGACGCGGAAGCGCCAGATCCGGGGCGTCCGCGGGTCGTCCTCGGGAAGGCCGACCGTCCGCGAGTCGAGGTGGGTGGGCTGGATCACCGCGAAACCGCGGGCGGCCCAGTAGTCGGCGAGGGGGCCGTAGCCGTCGAGCGATGAGCCGAAGCCGTGCGAGAACACGATGATCGGCAGTTCGGTCCCGGTCGCCGGCGCGGAGACGCGCACGCGCAGGTCCTCGCCGCGGCCCGGCGCGGGAAGCACCACCGGCTTCACCGAGACGACAGGGGCGGGTGCCGCGGTGCCGATGCCGGCGGCCGGCGTTTCCAATGCGGTCATGGCTCTTCCTTCTTCAACCGCCTCAGCGGAGGGGTGCGAGTTCGCGGCTACGCTAAAAGCTGACGCTGACGTCAGAGGCAAGTAGCGTGGCCGGAGTCACACCGGGAGGCATGATGCGCATCGGCGAGCTCGCCGCCAGGACGGGCGTGAGCGTCCGCGCTCTGCGGTACTACGAGGAGCAGGACCTGCTCGCCGCGGAGCGCAGCCCGAGCGGGCAGCGGCACTACGCGGACGCCGCGGTCGACCGCGTCGGGCTGATCCAGCAGCTGTACGCCGCGGGCCTGTCGAGCCGGTCGATCCTCGAACTGCTGCCCTGCGTGGTGGACGGCGAGGCCACGCCGGAACTCCTCGACCGGCTCGCCGCGGAGCGCGACCGCATCGACCGGCGGATCAGCGACCTGTCCGGCGCCCGGGACCGGCTCGACACCGTCATCTCCGCCGCCACCGCGAACCTGCGGACGGGCGTGCACTGCCAGGCCCGCCGGCCGACCTGACCGCCCCCGCGAGGACGTGCGGCCGGCCGGATCACCGAAGCGCGGCATGACGGTCGTCGGGCGGGCGGGTCAGAGCAGGGCGTACATGCGGATGTGGACGGCCTCGGGCTCCAGAGCGCGCGCGAGGCCGACGAAGACGGTGCGGGCGAGCCACCGGTGCGCCGGGGCGTCGGTGCGGAAGACCGGCGACGTTCGGTAGTAGTGGCCGGGCCAGGACACCTGGAGGTCGCCGTCGAACTGCTCCGGGCAGTCGGTCCCCTCGTGGTAGTAGCCGCGGTTGACGATGTCGATGACCGCGCCGTCCTCGGCCCGGAGCAGGTAGCGGGCGTCGAGCTGGCAGACGTCGCCCCGGGTGTTCGACCAGTCGCCGCCGCCCGGCAGGACGGTCCCGCGCAGCAGCGGGCCGTCGACCGTGCCGCCGGTGATGGGGGTGAACTCGGTCTTCTCCCCGTCGCCATGGCCGACGTGCAGGGTCGGGGCGAGGTCGGCGCGGATCTCGAAGGCGAAGGTCAGGGCGGGCGCGAAGGCGGATGCGGTGTCGGGCATGGCGGCAGGTTAGCGAGGGTCCGGCCGATATACAACAGCGTTGTACATCAATGTTGCATCTCGTCCGGCCGGGCCATCGCCGTGAGGCGGCGGGCGAGGCGCGCCGCCGCCTCCCGCAGTTCCGGCGGTTCGAGGACCTCCGCCTCGAAGCCCAGCCGGACGACCCGCATCGCGAGCCAGTCCAGGTCGTCGCCGCCGACGACGAGCACGCACCACCCGTCGCGGTCGTCCTCGACGCGCCCCACCTGGGGCGGGATCAGCTCGAGCACCTCGGCGGGACGGGCGCGCATCCGGATCCGCGCGAGGTACCGGTAGGGCGCCTCGGTTACCGACCGCCGCACGTAGTCGACCGGGTCCGGATGCTCCCTCACCGGGAAGTGCCAGGTCGTCGCCGTCACCTCGCGCATGCGGTCCAGCCGGAAGGTCCGCCAGCCGTCGCGGTCGACGTCCCAGGCCATCAGGTACCAGCGGCGTCCTGTGGCGACCATCCGGACCGGCTCCACCGTGCGCTCGCGCTCGTCGCCGCCGCGCGCCGCGTATCGGAACCGCACCCGCAGCGCGTCGCGGCAAGCGCGCGCGAGCGTCACCAGCACATCGGCGTCGACCACGGCCCCGGGTCCGACGAGGGTCTCGGTGGCGCCGTGCACCGCCCGCACCTCGGCGCGCAGCCGCGGCGGCATCACCTGGTCGAGCTTCGCGAGCGCGCGCAGCGCCGCCTCCCCCGCCCCGGCGACCGTGCCGCCCGCCGCGAGCCGCAGCGACACCGCCGTCGCGATCGCCTCCGCGTCGTCGAGGAGCAGCGGCGGCAGCCGGGTGCCCGCGCCGAGCCGGTAGCCGCCGCCGGCGCCCGGAACGGCGTGGACGGGGTAGCCGAGCGCGCGCAGCCGCTCCACGTCCCGGCGCACCGACCGGTCGGTGACGCCCAGCTCGGCGGCGAGCTCGGCGGCGGTCCAGGACGGCCGGCGCTGGAGCAGCCCCAGCAGCCGCAGGACCCGCTCGGTGGTCGCCTCGACGGTCACGCGCTCATCGTTCCACGGGCCGCGGAACCACCCCGCCCGCCGGCCCCCGCCCGCCGCCCCGCCGGGTCAGAGGCACTGCGCGGCCGGGACGATCTTGGCGCGCATGTTCAGGTCCATCATGCGGAGCGCGGCGAAGCCGAGGTCGGGGTGGATGTGCGCGACCGCGTCCCGGACGACCTTGATCTTGAAGTGCCGGACGTAGGCGTCCAGGGCGCTGTAGAGCACGCACTGCTCGGTGACCTGCCCGGCGAGGATGACCTCCTCGACGCCCTCGCGGGAGAGCAGGTACTCCAGCGCGGTCCCGTAGAAGGCGCTGTGGCGGACCTTGGCCAGGAAGTCGCAGTCGTCCGGCGGCAGGATCGGCTCGACCAGGTCGGGGCGCTCGCCGTCCAGCGCCCGCCGGACCAGGTCGTCCCGGTCGGCGGTGAAGTCGCCGTAGTTGTCGTTGACGTAGAGCAGGCGCACGTCGTCGCGCTCGCGCGCGCGCTCGACCAGCCGCCGCAGCGGTTCGATCACCCGTTCCACGCTCGCGGTGAGCAGGCCCGCGTCCTGGTGGCCGTAGGGGTTCAGCATGTCGACGACGATCAGCGCACTGGTGCTCACGGCCCGTGCTCTGCCCGGCCAGAGCCGTCGCACACCTGGTCCGGGCGGCGCGGCGCAAGGACGCGGGTTGCCAAAGGTCGGCCGCCAGGATCGGGGATTCTCACCGGCCCCGGCCCGGCGCGGCGGGCTTATGGTTGCGGGTCGTCTCACTTGGTCGCCTTGGAAGGACGTGCGATGGACGAACCGCAGGGCCCGGCGCCGCGCTGGTGTTCATGTCGGGTGCCGGACGACGCGGGCGGTGACTCCCGGGACCACCGGCACGGCCTCAGCCGCCGGCAGGCGCTGGGCGGGCTGACGGCGGCGGGCGCGCTGGCCCTCGCGGGATGGCCCGGGTCGGCCGAGGCCGCGACGCCGGCGAAGCGTGCCGGACGGGACGTGACGATCACCGTCATGGGCACGTCCGACATCCACAGCCACGCGGTGAACTGGGACTACTACAAGGACGCCGCGTACAGCGACAGCGCGGGGAACGTGGTCGGGCTCGCGCGGGTGTCGAGCCTGGTGAAGCAGATCCGCCGCGCGCGGGGGCGGGAGCGCACGCTGCTCTTCGACGCCGGGGACACCATCCAGGGCACCCCGCTGGGCTTCTACTACGCGACCGTGGAGCCCATCACGAAGACGGGCCAGACGCACCCGATGGCGTCGCAGATGAACGCCATCGGATTCGACGCGGTGGCGCTCGGCAACCACGAGTTCAACTACGGGCTGCCGTTCCTGAACAAGTGGATCAGCCAGATGGACGCGCCGGTGCTGGCGGCCAACGCGGTGCACGCGGGCACGGACCGTCCGGCTTTCCGTCCGTACATCATCAAGCGGATGCACGTCCCGGGGCATCCGCCGATCCGGGTGGGGCTGCTGGGGCTGACGAATCCGGGCGTCGCGATCTGGGACAAGGCGAACGTGTCCGGGAAGCTCGATTTCCTGGACCTGGTCGAGACGGCCAAGAAATGGGTGCCGATCGTGCGGGCACAGGGCGTCGACGTCATGGTCGTCAGCGCGCACGCGGGCGACAGCGGACTGTCGTCGTACACGGGCGACATTCCGGTGGAGAACGCGTCCGCGATGGTCGCGCAGCAGGTCCCCGGAATCGACGCGATCCTTTTCGGGCACGCGCACATCGACGTCCCGGAACGGTTCGTCACCAACGACGCGACCGGCGAGACGGTGGTGATGAGCGAGCCGAAGTGCTGGGGCGAGCGGCTGTCGGTGTTCGACCTCACGCTGCGGCGCGAGCGGGGGCGGTGGAAGGTCGTCGGGAAGTCGGCGACGACGGTGAACACGAACACCGTGCAGGAGGACCCGGCGCTCGCCGGGCTGGTGAAGAAGCAGCACGACGCCGTGGTCGCCTATGTGAACCAGGTCGTGGCGACGTCCACCGAGGAGATGTCGGCGGCGGAGTCGTGCTGGAAGGACACCGCGATCCTCGACTACGTCAACGCGGTGCAGACCGCGAAGGTCACCGAGGCCGTGGCGGGCACCGAATACGCGTCCCTTCCGGTGGTGTCGATCGCGGCCCCGTTCAGCCGCAGCGCGACCTTTCCCGCCGGGCAGGTCACCATCAAGGACATCGCGGGGCTCTACATCTACGACAACACGCTGCTCGGCAGCGTCCTGACCGGCGCGCAGATCAAGGACTACCTCGAATACTCGGCGCGCTATTACAAGCAGGTCGCGGCCGGCGATCCCGTCGATCCGGCGTCGTGGACGAACGCCCACGACCTTCCCGACTACAACTACGACCAGTTCTCCGGCGTCACCTACGACATCGACATCGCCCAGGCGGAAGGGTCGCGGATCCGCAATCTCGCCTTCAACGGGACGGCGGTCGCCGACGACCAGAGATTCGTCGTCGCGGTGAACAACTACCGCCAGTCCGGCGGCGGGGGCTTCCCGCACATCACGACGGCGCCGGTGGTCTACAACGCCCAGGTCGCAATTCGGGAGGCGATCGTGGCGTACGCGTCCGCCGCCGGGACGATCGACCCGAAGACGTTCCACGTGGAGAACTGGAGGCTGGTCCGCGACGGCACGCCCGTCTTCTAGGTGCGGCCGCGCGCGGTGCGTGGGACCCTGGTGCCGTGACCTCGGAAGGCGGCACGGACGGCCCCCAGCGGGCCATGGGCAGGCCGCGCGCGACCTCGCCGGCCGTCCTGGAGCGGCTGGCGTTCGAGCTGTTCGCCCGCAAGGGGTTCGACGAGACCACCGTCGACGACATCGCGGCGGCGGCGGGGATCGCGCGGCGGACGTTCTTCCGCTACTTCTCCTCGAAGAACGACCTGGTGTGGGGCGACTTCGAGGGGCAGCTGCGGAGGCTGCGGGCGCTGCTCGACGAGGCGGACCCGCACGCCCCGATGATGGACGCGGTGCGCAGCGCCGTGGTCGAGTTCAACCGGTTCGACCCGCAGGACGTGCCGTGGCACCGGCAGCGGATGCAGCTGATCCTCGGGGTGCCGACCCTGCAGGCGGACGCGACGCTGCGGTACGCGTCGTGGCGGTCGGTGATCACCGCGTTCGTGGCGGAGCGCACCGGCGCGCCGGTGTCGGCGCTGGTGCCGCGGCTCGCCGGGAACGTCGTGCTGTCCGCCTGCGTCTCCGCGTACGAGTTCTGGCTGGCCTCGGGCGAGGAGACGGTGCTGGCGGACGTGCTGGACGAGGCGCTGCGGCAGGTGAGCGCGGGCCTCTCGGCGGTGCTGGACGGCGCCGGCTCGGTGTCCGCATAGCCGCAATGGCCCGGCGGGCGGGCGTCAGCCGCCGGCGCGGACGGCCCCGGCGATCACCTCGCCGATGAGGACGGCCGTGGCGGCGGGCCCGCGCAGCGGCGCGTCCGGGAGGATCGAGGTGTCGGCGACGCGGAGCCCGGTCAGGCCGTGCACGCGGCCGTGGGCGTCGACGGCGGCGCCCATCGGCACGGTCCCGCAGGTGTGCTGGGACGTGCCGAGCCGGGCGAGGATCCACGCGTCCAGCAGGGCGTCGTCGTCCAGCGGTCCGGGCGCGGGTTCGGCGGGACCGGCGGAGATGTCGCCGAGCGCGCCGATCACGGCGGCCGCCGCGCGCACCGCCTCGCGCATCCGGCGCCGGTCGGCCTCGGTCTCCAGGTAGCCGTAGGCGATCCGCGGCGGGACGTCGGGGTCGGCGGAGACGGTGCGGACCGACCCGTTCGTGCGGGGCGCCAGCACGGACACGAGGAAGGGCAGGGGCGCGCCGGGGACGGCCGCCTTCCCGCCGACCAGGCCCATGACCGGCACGAGGGACTGGAGGATCTCCAGGTCGCCCGCCGCGGCGCCGCCGGTGGACGGCAGGTGGAGGGCGCCGCCGAGCCAGGTGCCGGACGGCGGCGGCAGCGGGCGCCGCGGGGTCCATTCGACGGTGACCTGCGGATGGTCGCTGAGCGCGGCGCCGACGGCGGGCAGGTCGTGGACGGCGGGGATGCCGTGCGCGGCGAGGTCGTCGGCGGGGCCGATGCCGGACAGGTGCAGCAGGTGGGGCGAGGAGAGCGAGCCGGCGCACAGGACGATCTCGCCCGCGTCCAGCAGCGTGCGCCGCCCGCCGCGGTCGAGCACGGCCCCCGTCGCCCGGCCGCGGCGGACCACGACGGACCGCACCGCGCAGTCGCCGAGGACGGTGAGGTTGGGGCGGCGGGCCGCCTCGCCGAGGAGGTAGGCGATCCCGGTGTTGATCCGCCGGCCGTCCACGGTGTTCGACGGCACCGGCCCGAAACCGGGCGCGGCCTGGGCGTTCTTGTCGGGATCGTCGGGATGCCCGAGGGCGCGGGCGGCATCGCGGAACGCGGCGGCGGCGGGATGGCTCAGGTCGGTGCGGCGGACCGGGACCGGGCCGTCGCCGCCGTGCAGGGCGGTGGCGCCGAAGTCGAGGTCGGTCTCCAGCGCCCGCATGGCGGGCAGCACCCGGTCGTAGGACCACAGGTCGCCGTGGACGGACCAGCGGTCGAAGTCCTCGCGCCGCGCCCGGACGAAGTAGCCGCCGTTGACGGTGGTGGACCCTCCGAGGAACCGCCCGCGCGCCGCCGCGTAGGGCAGGCCGGGCGCGAGGAGGGCCGGGAACGTCCGGACGGCGGGGTTCCCCGGTTGCGCGCCGGGGACGAGGCGGGCGTCCAGCAGCCCGCCGGGGAAGTCCGCGCGCGCGGGCGGGACGGGCCCGGCCTCGGCGAGCAGCACCTCGCAGCCGGGGTCCTCGCTGAGCCGGGCCGCCAGGACGGCCCCGCTGCCGCCCGCCCCCACCACGAGGACGTCGGGCCGGCGCGGGACGGGCGTGCTCACCCGGGATTCCGGCGGATCATGGGGCGAGACCTTCCTTTATGGCACTCGATGCATTTAGTATCCGTCCAGGACCGATGGTACGAGCCGCGCCGCGCGCCGGGGCGGCCGGGCCGTCGCACGCCGCACGAAGGAGGACCCATGGAGAGCAACGCTCCGGAGAACCAGGCCGCGGAGGCCGACGACCGCGCCCAGGACGTCGACGTCGCGGAGTCGCTGATCGAGGAGGTCTCGATCGACGGCATGTGCGGCGTCTACTAGGCCGCACGCCATGACCCAGCCCGTGCCGGGCCTCGACCTCGACCGCGCCTGGGACCTGCACCCGCAGGTCTCGGTGCGGCCCGAGCCCTTCGGCGCGCTCCTCTACCACTTCGGGACGCGCAAGCTGTCGTTCCTGAAGGACCGCCGGCTGCTGGAGGTCGTGCGGTCCCTCGGGGAGGCGCCCACCGCCCGGGAGGCGTGCGCGCGCGCCGGAGTGCCCGCGGCGGACCTGCCGAGGTTCGGCGCGGCGCTCGGCGCCCTCGCCGGCTCCTCCATGCTCGTGGAAAGGACCCCATGACCACCACGACGAACCGACCCGCTCCGCAGCACGCCGCGCAGCGGTCCGGGACGCGGCTGGTCGACCTGTTCGAGTACGGGCTCGACGCGCCGATCTGCCTGACCTGGGAGCTCACCTACGCCTGCAACCTGTCGTGCGCGCACTGCCTGTCCAGCTCCGGGCGGCGCGATCCGCGCGAGCTGAGCACCGAGGAGTGCAAGGCCGTCATCGACGAGCTGGAGGCCATGCAGGTCTTCTACGTCAACATCGGCGGCGGCGAGCCGACCGTCCGGCCGGACTTCTGGGAGCTGCTGGACTACGCCACCGCGCACCACGTGGGCGTGAAGTTCTCCACCAACGGCGTCCGGATCACCCCGGAGGTCGCCGAGCGGCTCGCCGCCAACGACTACGTGGACGTGCAGATCTCGCTGGACGGCGCGACGCCCGAGGTCAACGACGCGGTCCGCGGCGCCGGCTCCTACGACACCGCGATCCGCGCGATGCGGAACCTGCGCGATGCGGGGATGAAGAACTTCAAGCTGTCGGTGGTGTGCACGCGGCACAACATCCCGCAGATGGACGCGTTCAAGGCGATCGCCGACGAGTACGGCGCGCAGCTGCGGCTGACGCGGCTGCGCCCGTCCGGCCGCGGCGCGGACGTGTGGGACGAGCTGCACCCGCGCCAGGAGCAGCAGCGCGAGCTGTACGACTGGCTGGTCGCGCACGGCGACAGCGTGCTGACCGGCGACTCGTTCTTCCACCTGTCCGCCTACGGCAAGGCGCTGCCCGGCCTGAACCTGTGCGGCGCCGGACGCGTCGTCTGCCTGATCGACCCCGTCGGCGACGTGTACGCGTGCCCGTTCGCGATCCACGACGAGTTCCTCGCGGGCAGCATCCGGCAGCCCGGCGGGTTCACCCGGGTCTGGCGCGAGTCGGACCTGTTCCAGAACCTGCGCGAGCCGCAGACCGGCGGGGCGTGCGCGTCCTGCGGCTTCTACGACACGTGCAAGGGCGGCTGCATGGCCGCCAAGTTCTTCACCGGCCTGCCGCTGGACGGCCCCGACCCCGAATGCGTGCAGGGGCACGGCGAGAAGCTGCTCGCGCAGCGTCCTGAGGACCGGGCCGGGATCCCGAAGCCGTCCGCCGACCACTCGCACCGCACCTCGCCGCCGCGCCGCCGCCCCGTGCCGGTCACGCTGCTGACCCGCCGCCCGGAGCGCCCGCCGGTGAGCGCCTGCGAGGAGAACCCGCTGGCCGGGCTGCGGCTGACCTAGCGGTTCCCCGGCGGCCGCCCGGCGGCCCGCCCACCCATCCAGGAGACATCGAGATGTTCAAGAACCCGTGGTTCGAGACCGTGGCCGAGGCGCAGCGCCGGGCCAAGCGGCGGCTGCCGCACATGGTCTACGGGGCGCTGGTCGCGGGCTCGGAGCGCGGCCGGACGATCGACGCCAACACGAAGGCGTTCGGCGACCTCGGCTTCGCGCCCCGCGTCGTCGGGCACAAGGCGGAGCGCGACCTGTCCACCACCGTGATGGGCGTGGAGACCTCCATGCCGGTGCTCATCTCCCCCACCGGCGTGCAGGCCGTGCACCCGGACGGGGAGGTGGCGGTGGCGCGCGCCGCCGCGAACCGGGGCGTCATCATGGGGCTCAGCTCGTTCGCGAGCAAGCCCGTGGAGGAGGTCGCGGAGGCCAACCCGAACGTCTTCTTCCAGATGTACTGGAGCGGCGACCGCGACGCGATGGTCCAGCGCCTCGACCGCGCGAAGAAGGCGGGCGCGAAGGCGCTGATCGCCACGCTCGACTGGTCGTTCTCCAACGGCCGGGACTGGGGCAGCCCCATGATCCCGGAGAAGATCGACTTCAGGACGGCGGCGAAGCTCGCGCCGGGCGTGCTGCCGCACCCGGGCTGGCTGTGGAAGTTCGCCAAGGAGGGCCGGATCCCGGACCTCACCACCCCGAACCTCAAGCCGCCGAACGGCCCCGCGCCGACGTTCTTCGGCGCGTACGGCGAGTGGATGCAGACGCCGCCTCCCACCTGGGAGGACGTCGCGTGGCTGCGGGAGGAGTGGGGCGGCCCGTTCCTGCTCAAGGGCGTCACCCGCGTCGACGACGCCAAGCGCGCGGTGGACGCCGGCGTGACGGCGCTGTCGGTGTCCAACCACGGCGGCAACAACCTCGACACGACGCCCGCCACGATCCGGGTGCTGCCGTCCATCGCGGAGGCGGTCGGCGACCAGATCGAGGTGCTGCTGGACGGCGGCGTGCGGCGCGGCGGCGACGTCGCCAAGGCGCTCGCGCTCGGTGCCCGCGCGGTGCTGATCGGCCGCGCCTACCTGTGGGGCCTGGCCGCGAACGGGCAGGCGGGGGTGGAGAACGTCCTGGACATCATGCGCGGCGGCCTCGACTCCGCCGTCCTCGGGCTCGGGCACTCCTCCGTCGACGAGCTGAACCCCGACGACCTGGTCATCCCGCCCGGCTTCGCGCTGACGCTGGGCGGCGGTTCTGCGGGCTGACGTGGCCGGTGCTGCGGAACTGGCGGGGGCCGCCTGGACGGACGTCCGGGCGGCCCCGCTCGTCCTGGTGCCGGTCGGGTCGACCGAGCAGCACGGCCCGCACCTGCCGCTGTCGACCGACACGGTGATCGCCGAGGCGGTCGCCGCCCGCGCGGCCGGCGCCCTGCGCCCGGACGCGGAAGGGCAGGTGCTCGTCGCGCCGGCGATCGCGTTCGGGGCGAGCGGCGAGCACGCCGGCTTCCCCGGCACGGTCTCGATCGGGCACGAGGCGCTGAAGGCGGTGCTCCTGGAGACCGTGCGGTCGCTCGCACTGTGGGCGGGACGCGTCGTCTTCGTGAACGGGCACGGCGGCAACGTCCCGACCCTCGACGCCGCCGCCGAGCAGATGCGAACAGAGGGGCACGACGCCGCCTGGGTCGGCTGCGGCGTGCCCGGCGGCGACGCGCACGCCGGGTTCACCGAGACGTCCGCGATGCTGCACCTGGCCCCTGACCTGGTGCGGCCGTTCGACGCCGTCACTGGAGACGCGCGCCCGCTGGCCGCGATCATGCCGGACCTGGTCGCGGGCGGTGTCCGCGCCGTCTCGCCGTCCGGCGTGCTCGGCGACCCCGCCGGGGCCTCCGCCGAGCGGGGCCGCGAGATCGTGGCGGCCATGGTCGCGTCGGCCGTCCGCCGGATCGCGGGCGGGCGGGCGGACGAGCGCGGGCGGCTCCTCGACCCGGCGGTCCCCCGGACATGAGCGGGCCGAAGGACCGGTTCCGGCTGCCCGACGGCCTGCCCATCGCGCTCGCCCGCGACACCTCGCTCTGGTCTGGCGGCCGCGTGGCCACCGGCGGCGCGCCGTGGAAGGTGGTCCGGCTGGCGGACGCGGCGCGCCCCCACCTGGCGGCGCTGCGCCGGGCGGGCCGCGCCGGTCTCGCCGACGGCTCGCCGCTCGGGCGGGCGCTCGCCCGCAAGCTCCTCGACCTCGGCATGGCCGACCCGCTCCCGGCGCCGCGTCCCGGGCCGCACGACGTGACGGTGGTGATCCCCGCCTACGAGCGGGCCGACGAGCTGGAACGGTCCCTGGCCGCCGTCGGGGACGTGCCGGTCGTCGTCGTGGACGACGCCTCCCCCGACCCCGAACCGCTGCGGCGGATCGCGGAGGCGTACGGGGCGCGCCTCGTCCGGCACTCCCGCAACCGGGGCCCCGCGGCGGCGCGCAACACCGGCCTGCGCCTGGTCGAGACCCGGCTCGCCGCGTTCGTCGACTCCGACTGCCGACCGATGGCGGGCTGGCTCGACGTCCTCGTCCCGCACTTCGACGATCCGCGCGTCGCCGCCGTCGCACCCCGGATCATCCCGCTGTCGGACGACACGGGGCTGCTGGCCCGCTACGAGACCGCGCGATCGGCGCTGGACATGGGCCTGCGGCCCGCGCTGGTCCGCCCCGGCGGCCGGCTCGGGTTCGTGCCGACCGCGACGCTGCTCGTGCGGGTCGCGGCCGTCCCGGACGGCCCGTTCGACGAGGACCTGCGGCTCGGCGAGGACGTCGACTTCGTGTGGCGACTGGGCGACCGGGGATGGAACGTCCGCTACGAGCCCGCCGCCCGGGTCGCGCACACGCCGCGGCTGCACCCGGTGGCCTGGGCGAAGCGGCGGCACGAGTACGGCACGTCCGCCGCCGACCTCGCGCGGCGGCATCCCGGCAGGCTCGCGCCGGCCCGTCCGTCGCTGTGGAACCTCGCGGTGCTCGCCCTGCTGGCGCGGGGACGTCCGGGCGCGGCGGCCGGTGTCGCGGGTGTGGCGGCGGCGCTGCTGGCCAGGCGGCTGTCGCGGCTGCCCGCCGACTGGAGCCTGGCCGCCGCGATCGTCGGGAAGGGCGTCGCCGCCGACGCCGCCGCGATCGGGCACGCGCTGCGCCGCGAGTGGTGGCCGCTCGGCCTGGTCGCGCTCGCCGCCTCCCGCCGCAGCCGTCTCGCCCGCGCCGCGGCGGTGGCCATGCTCGCGCCGATCGCGCTGGAATGGCTGCGGCAGCGTCCCGCCATCGACCCCGTCCGCTACACCGTCCTGCGGCTCGCGGAGGACGTCGCCTACGGGTCCGGGGTGACGGCGGCGTCCGCCCGCGCGCGCTCGGCCGCTCCCCTGCTGCCGGACGTCCGGTTCCCCGAGTCGTTCCCGTCCGTCCGGGACCGGGCGCGCGAGGCCGCCGGACGGTGGATCGCGGCCGTCCGCCCGGCCGGCCGCGATCCGCGCTGAGCTCAGCGGTTCAGCGCACCGAGGTCCACGGGCAACTGGGCGCCGGTGATGTACTTGCCCTCGTCGGACGCCAGGAACGCCACGATGTTCGCGATGTCCTCGGCCTCGACCATCTCGTAGGGCAGCGTCGCCATGTAGATGGGCGCGAGCATCGGGGCCTGCTCCAGCAGCTCGGTCATCTTCCCGGCGGTCATGCCGGTCCGCACCCCGTGCGGATGGACGGTGTTGACCCGGATGTCGTGCTCGCCCAGCTCGTTGGCCAGCACCTTCGCCAGGCCCACGACACCGTGCTTGGACGAGGCGTAGTGGGCGAGGAACGGCAGCCCCTTCAGGCCGGCCACCGAGCTCGTGATGATGATCGAACCGCCCTGGCCCTGCTCGATGAGCGTCGGCACGGTCGCCTTGACCGTCTTCCACACCCCCGTGAGGTTGGTGTCGATGACGTCCTGCCACTGCTCCTCGTCGAGCTCCCAGGTGCGGCCGTAGTTCACGATCCCGGCGTTGGCCACCACGACGTCCAGCCGGCCGAGCTCGGCGACGCCCTCGCCGACGGCCGCCTGGAGCGCGGCGAGGTCGCGCACGTCCGCCTTGCGGGCCACCACCCGGCGTCCCTGCGCCTCCACCAGCTTGGCGGTCTCGTCCAGGTCGGACTGGGCGGAGGGCTCGTAGGGGACGTACGAGCTGGCCGACCCCACGAGGTCGACCGCGATGATGTCGGCGCCCTCGGACGCGAGCCGGACGGCCTCCGCGCGCCCCTGCCCGCGCGCCGCGCCGGTGATGAAAGCGACCTTGCCTGCCAAACGCGCCATGGCTTCTTCCTCCACATGGGTCAAGACCCGGCGACGCAGGGTGGAAGGCCTTTTCGGGCGGACAACGGCTGCGCTGCCATCGGGCCGATAAGCGGTCGACAGCCATAGTGGCACTGAGTGTCAAAAGGGGCAAGGGTTCACTTGCGCCGCATCACCGCCGGTCACGAGCCCGTCACGGGCACGACGCGGGGCGCGACCCTGAGCCCGGCGCGGGCGCGGCCTTGAGCCCGCCACCGCCACCGGCGCCGACAGCACGGTGGCGATGGCGGGGGCCGGGCCCCGGCGGCCGGAGGTTCCCCCCGGATCCCCGGCCGCCGTCCGGCGGACCGCGCGGGAACACCGGTGGGGCGGCCCGCCCGGAGGCATCCGCCGTGCGACCGCGCGCGGCGCGTCGTCGCCCGTCCGACCGGACGGCCCGTCACTCCCCATACCGGGACGGCCCGTACCCCCGTGCGGCCGATGCCCATCCTGGCGGAGGCGGCGGTGTCCGCCATCGGTAGATGAACCGATTCCGGGTACCGATTCCCGTCGCCTTCCGTAGCACCCCGACTACACTTCAGGAGTCCCCTCTGGTTGCCGGGCGTCCGGCGGGAACTGACTCGGAGACGGCGTGGCGCTGAATGTGACGCTGGAACGGCAGACGGGAAGACTCCCCGCGGAGTTCACCAGCTTCGTCGGGCGGAAGGCGGAGCTCCACCAGGTCAGGCGGCTGATCGACGGGCACCGGCTGGTCACCCTGACCGGCCCGGGCGGGGTCGGCAAGACCAGGCTCGCGGTCCGCACCGCGACCCGCGCGCGCGACGCGTTCGACGGCGGCGTGTACTTCGTCGCCCTCTCCGGCCTCACCGAGCCGTCGCTGCTGGCCCAGGCGGTCTGCGACGCGCTCGGCCTCGTCGAGCAGGGCGGCGAGCCCGCCGCGTCCCGGCTGGCCGACCATCTCGCCGACCGGCGCGTCCTGATCGTCCTCGACACCTGCGAGCACCTCCTCGACGAGTGCGCCGCGCTGACCGAGGCGCTGCTGCGCAGCGCCCCCGGGCTGCGCGTGCTCGCGACCAGCCGCCAGCCGCTCGACGTGCTCGGCGAGCACACCATCGCGGTCGCGCCGCTCGGCCGACCGGAGCCCGGCCGCGCCGATGCCGCGGACGGCGAGGAGTGCGACTCGGTCAAGCTGTTCGCCGAGCGCGCCGCCGCGGCCGTCCAGGGCTGGACGCTCACCCGCGGCAACCGCGACGCCGTCGTCCGGCTCTGCGACCGGCTCGACGGGATCCCGCTCGCCATCGAGCTGGCCGCGGTGCAGCTGCGGACGTTCTCGGCCGACCAGGTGCTGAAGCGGCTCGGCACCCGGCTGTTCCAGGCCCGCGGCGTGCGCACGAGCGTCCCGCGGCACCAGACGCTGCGCGCCGCGATCGACTGGAGCCACGCGCTGTGCTCGGCCGGCGAGCGGCTGCTGTGGGCGCGGCTGTCGGTGTTCGCCGGCGACTTCGAGCTCGACGCCGCCGAGCACGTCTGCTCCGGCGACGACCTGCCCGCCGAGCACGTCGTCGAGCTGCTCACCGGGCTGGTGGACAAGTCGATCGTGCAGCGCGCCGACCGCGGCGGCCAGGTGCGCTACCGGATGCTCGACAGCCTGCGGGAGTACGGCGTCGAGCGGCTCGCCGCGCAGGGCGGCGAGACGCTGCTCAGGAAGCGCTGCTTCGACTGGTACGCCGGGCGGCTCCGGACCGCCCGCGCCGAGCTGGCCGGCGCCGGGCAGGTCGGGTGGCTCGCCTGGTTCGGCAGCGAGCGCGCCAACATCCGCGCGCTGCTCGGCTACGTCCTGCCGACGGCGGAGACCGCGACGATCCGGGACGCGATGGAGGCGCTCGGCCGGCTCTGGATGCTGCACGGCATGGCGGGCGAGTGCCGGCACTGGATGGACCGGCTGCTGGAGACCCGCGACACCACCGGCGAAGGCTGGTCGGGCTTCCTCGGCGTCGCGGCCCTGACCATGGTCCTGCAGGACGACCTCGGCGCGGCCGGGGAGCTGCTCGACCGGGCGCTGGTGCAGGCGCGGGCGGAGGGCGACGACGACACGGCCGCCCTGATCGTCTCGTGCCAGGGGGTCGCGGCGCTGTTCGCCGGCGACGTCGACCTGGCGCTGCGGCTGCTCGGCGCCGCCGACGAGGTGAGCGGCGACGACGCCGCCGGCGACGTGCTGTTCCTGCTCGTCGAGGTCTTCCGCGGCGTCGCGTACCTGTTCAAGGGCGACTACCCGGCGGCCGTCGCGCACGCCGGGCAGGGCGCGCGGACCGGCGAGGAGCACGGCGAGCTGTGGGTGCGCTCCTACGGCATGCTCGTGTGCGGGCTGGCGCTGTGGCTCGCGGGCGACCTCGCCGCGTCCCTCGAACGGCTCTGCCGGTCGCTGCGGATCAAGCGCGACCTCGGCGACGAGCTCGGCATGACGCTCGGGCTGGAGGCGATCGCCGGGTGCCTGTGCAGCGGCGGCGAGTACGTCCGCGCGGTCCGGCTCCTCGGCGCCGCCGACCGGATGCGCGAGTCGACCCAGACCGCGTGGTTCGGCCCGCACCACGCGATGCTGCGCGAGATCCACACCGGCAAGGCCATGGAGGCGCTCGGCGAGCGGCGGTACCGCGCGGCGTTCGAGGAGGGCGGGCGGCTCGCGCCCGCGCACGCGATCCGGGACGCGCTCGGCGAGCCCCCCGTCCCCGAGGACCCCGCGGACGCGCCCGCGGCGGACGCCTGCCCGCTCACCGAGCGCGAGCTACAGGTGGCGGCGCTGGTGGCGGAGGGGCTGTCGAACCGCGACATCGCCGAGCGGCTGACGATCGCGAAACGCACCGCCGACTCGCACATCGAGCACATCCTGTCCAAGCTCGGCTTCTCCTCGCGCGCCCAGATCGCCGTCTGGATCACCGAGCAGGAGTCCTGACCCGGACGAGCGGCGGTTCACCCCCCCGGCCCCGGTGCGTGTGCTCTCGATCACCGAGGGTAGGGCGTGATCAGCACGTCGATGCCGATCGGGGGGTCAGCGGTGATGACGACGGTTCGGGCGGCCGCGCGCAGCCGGACGGGCGGGACGGGCGGGATGGGCGCGGCGGGGCGGCGGGCCTGACGTGCAGGGGTTCTCCACCGCGACGGTCTACGAGGGGCCGCTGGCGGAGGTCCCGCCGGACGGGCTGCGGAAGATCTGGCTCTGGGCCGTCCTGATCGCGGTCGGCGGGTTCCTGTTCGGGTTCGACACCGGCGTGATCTCCGGGGCGCTGCTCTACATCAAGACCGACTTCGGGCTGAACTCGTTCGAGCAGTCCAGCGTGGTCAGCGTCCTGGTGCTGGGCGCGATGGCGGGCGCGATGGGATCGGGCCGCATCGCCGACCGGATCGGGCGCCGCCGGATCCTCGGCCTGGAAGGGCTGGTGTTCCTGGTCGGGACGGTCATCGCCGTCCTGTCCACCGGCTACGCGATGCTCGTGGCCGGCCGGCTCGTCCTCGGCCTCGCGGTCGGCGGCGCGTCGGCGACCGTGCCGGTGTACCTCTCGGAGATCTCCCCCAAGGAGATCAGGGGCCGCACCCTGACCCTCAACCAGCTGCTCATCACGATCGGCATCCTGGTCGCCTACCTGACCAACCTCGCGTTCTCCGGGGTCGGCGACTGGCGGGCCATGATCGGCGTCGGCGCGGTGCCCGCCGCGGTGATCGTCGTCGCGTCGCTGTGGGTGCTGCCGGAGTCGGCCGCCTGGCTCGCCGCGCGCGGCGAACGCGACGAGGCGCGGCGGCTGGTCGCGTCCGTCACCAACGAGGCCACCGCCGACCGGCTCCTCGACCGCTACGACCGCGACCGGGCCCGGCAGGACGACGGCCGCACCGGATGGCGGACCCTGCTCGCCGCCGACGTCCGGCCCGCGCTCGTCGTCGGCCTGACGCTGGCCGCCGTCCAGCAGTTCGGCGGCATCAACACGATCATCTACTACGCCCCGACGATCATCGAGGAGACCGGGCTGACCGCGTCCAACTCGATCGTCTACTCCATTGCCATCGGCGTCATCAACCTGGTGATGACGCTGGTCGCGATCCGCGTCATCGACCGGGCGGGGCGCCGCCCGCTGCTGCTGTTCTCGCTCGGCGCGATGACGGTGATGATGGCGCTGCTCGGACTGTCGTTCGTCGCGGGCTGGTCGTCCGGGCTGTCGCTGGTGTTCATGGTGCTGTACATCGCCGGCTACGCGGTCGGCACCGGGCCGGTGTTCTGGACGCTGATCGGCGAGATCTTCCCGCCGCGCGCCCGCGCCGCCGGGTCCAGCGCGTCCACCGCGGTGAACTGGCTGGCGAACTTCGTCGTCAGCCTGGTCTTCCTGCCGATCGCGGGCGTCCTCGGGCAGGGCGAGACGTTCTGGATCTTCGCGGTGATCGCGGGGCTCGGCTGGGTCTTCGTGAGCCGCTTCGTCCCGGAGACCAAGGAGCGCGACTTCACCGAGGTCGACGCCGACCTGCGGTCCCGGTTCGGGGAACGCGCCCCCGCCTGACGGCGGTCAGGCGGTGAGCCGCTCCCAGTGGCGCCGGACCTCGGCCCAGGGGAAGCGCGGACCGGGATCGATGCGGCGCCGCACCAGAACCTCCGGGTCGTCGGACGCGGGGATCAGCTCCCGGTCCAGGTCGCTGTGGCGCACCAGGCGCGCGAGCGAGGGGTGGGTCTCCGTGAGGACGGTCAGCAGGGCCATGAGCGCGGCCGTCTGCTCCGGCGGGAAGTCCTCGGTGGGGACCTGCGACCGCGAATGGAAATGGTCGGGATGGCGGCCGGTGTTGACCAGCTCGATCCCGATCGACGGGGTGTTGTGGCCCGCGGCGTGCGCGGCGACCCGGTCGAGCGGCACGAAGCGGTGGCAGCTCCCGTCGCGGTCCACGTAGAGGTGGCCGCACACCCCGGTCCCGTCGTCCTTCCCGTCCGCGCTCCGCTCGGCGTACTCCCAGGCCTCCGACAGCGTCGGGATCTCCGTGGCGTGCAGCACGACGGTCGTGATGGACTCCGGCGACCGCCGCTCCAGCGACCCCCACCAGGAGACGAGCCGGTCGTCCACGGGCGGACCTGCGGGCGCGGTCATGATCCCCATGCTAACGAGCCCGGCGCCGGTCACGCGTCCGGCTCAGCCGAGCCGTCCTCGTCGTCGGCGCCGGTCAGGCGCGCGCTCAGGCGGTGCGAGACACGGACGTCGCGGTAGGTGGTGTTCCGCTTCACGGGGCGGGGCAGGTTCCGCCGGTCGGTGCTCGCCCCCGACTCGCCCTCCGGTTCGGCGCCCGCCCGCTCCTCGACGTCCGGCGTCTCGTGGAAGACGAGTTCGTCCGCCTTCACCGAGGCGCTGATCTCCACGTCCGGTTCGCGCATCGCTCCTCCTCACATCCCCGGCAGGCGCTTGAGAACGCCCCCGATCAGGTCCCGGCCGGCGCGGACGGATTTCCTGGTCAGCGCCGCCGCCAACTCGCCCGCCCCCAGGTCATCGGCCCTCTCCGAAACGTCCCACCCCACCCGCCGCCCCCGCCCGTCCCGCCACTCGCGCGGGCCGCGCCGCTCGCCCTCGTCGCGCCGCCCGCGCGGGCCGCGCCACTCGCCCTCGTCGCGCCCCTCGCGCTCGTCGCGCCACTCGCGCTCGTCCCGCCACTCGCGCGGGCCGCGCCGCTCGCCCTCGTCGCGCCTCTCGCGCTCGTCGCGCCGCTCCCGCTCGTCCCGCCACTCGCGGTGGGCGCGTCGCTCCCGCTCGTCGCGCCACTCGTAGGGGGCGCGCCGCTCGCGCTCGTCGCGCCACTCGTACGGGTCGCGCCGCTCGTGCGGGTCGCGCCGCTCGTGCGGGTCGCGCCGCTCGCGGGGGGCGCGCCACTCGTGCAGGTCGCGCCGCTCCCCCTTGTCTCGCCGCTCGCGCTCATCCCAGCGCTCGTGCGGGTCGCGCCGCTCTCGGTCGTCTCGCCGCTCGCGCTCACCGCGCCATTCACGCGGGTCGCGCTGCTCGTGGTGGTCGCGGCGCTCGTGCTCGTCCCAGGGTTCGTGGGGGGCGCGTCGCTCCCGGCGGTCTCGTGGCTCGGGCCGTGGGCCGGGGGCGGGTGGTGGCGGGGCGGGGCGTGGGCGTTCCGGGCCGGGTTCGCGCCCGACGTGCGGGCGGCGGGGCGGCCTCCGGGCATCGACCCCGTTCCGCGCGCGCCCTGCGCCGCCGCCCGGGTCGTGGACCTGCCGGCCGGCGTCCCCGCCCTCGATGGCCCGGCCCGCTCCACCGCCGGCGTCGTCCACGGCGCGCGCGGTGCCCGGCCCGGCGTCCCGGAGCGCGCCGCCGGCGCCCCCGCCGAGCCCGCCCGCCGCCGCGCCGGCACCGCGCGCCGTCCCGGCGAGGAGGCCGGGGTTCGCGTCGACCGTCCCCAGCACCCGGTCGATGATCCGCGCGACGTTGTCGAGCCGCACCTTGAGCGTCGCCTGCGCCTCCACGCCCCGGAGGGTGAGGCTGACCCGGCCGAGGTCGACGTCCGCGCCGACGCCGAGGGAGAGCACGTCGAGCACGGCGGCGTGCAGCGACACGTCGGCGCGCAGCTCCTCGACCTCGATCTCGACCTCGTCGACCTTGACGACCGGGACGTCCAGCAGGACGTCGGGGTCCTCGCCGGGCGCGCCGCCTGCGGGCGGCTGGTTCATGGCTTCTCCTCGGTGCGCGCGTGCGGCCGTTCCGGACGTCCCTTACCGGCCAGGGCGGCGCGAACCCTGGACGGCGCCCGGTTTTGCCCGGATATGGCGAGGAGATGCCGCGGCCTTCGAGATCCGGCGCGCCGGGCGTCCCGCCGGCGGCCCCCGGCAGTTCCGCAGAGCGGCGTGTAGGGCAACAGGTGAAGGGTGGGCGGGTAGAACTCGGTGTGCACCCTC
>NZ_JBEZJL010000029.1:0-118345 GCF_040651755.1 Actinomadura sp. NPDC048394
GTGTTGTGGGGAGTGGTCCGCGGGGTTGGCCAGCTCGCCGGCGGGGTGGGGGTGGGGGGGGGGCGGGGGGCGCGGCGGGGCGGCGCGCGGGCGCCGCCGACGACGGTGAACGCCAGCGGCGCGCGGTCGAGCGGCGCGGTGAGCGCGTCCTCGTCCAGCACGGCCAGCGCCTGGCCGCCGGTCAGCGCCAGCGCGAGACGAGGCCGTGAACCGTGGTGACGGGGCATCGAGGCTCCTATTTTCGATATTATTGGTAGGATAAGTCTAGTATTGACGGTACCGAGGAGAAACGCTCGTGTCCGAACCCCGCACCGGCCATGTCCTGCTCGGCGTCAACGTCCTGGTCCTCGGCTACCTGCCCGCCGCGTGGCAGTCGCCCCGGCTCGGGCCGGACGCCTTCGTCGATCCCGACTACTGGCGCACCATCGGGCGTCTCGCCGAGCGCGGCACGCTCGACGCCGTGTTCCTCGCCGACGGGCCCGCCCTCGGCGACCCGTCCTACGACGCCAACGCGGGCCGCCTGGAACCCACGGTCACCTGGGCGCACGTCGCGGCGGCCACGCGCGACGTCGGCCTGGTCGTCACCGCGTCCACCACCTTCAACGACCCGTTCGAGCTGGCCGAGCGGCTGCTGACCCTCGACCTGCTCTCCGGCGGGCGCGCCGGCTGGAACATCGTGACGACCCGCGGCGCCGCGGCCGCCCGCAACTTCGGCCTGCCCGACGTGCCCGGACGCGACGACCGCTACGACCGCGCCGAGGAGTTCGTCGAGGTGGTGCTCGCACTGTGGGAGTCCGCCCGCACCGGGGAGGCGGTCGACCACCACGGGCGCTTCTTCAACCTGGCCGGACGCCTGCGGGTGCCGCCGTCGCCGCAGGGCCGTCCCGTGCTGCTGCAGGCGGGCGGCTCCCCGAAGGGCCGCCGGCTCGCCGGGCGGTTCGCCGAGGGCGTCTTCGCCGCCGAGCTGACCAAGGAGGGCGCGGTCGAGCACTACCGGCAGGTCAAGCGCAACGCCGTCGCGTCGGGCCGGCACCCCGACGACGTCAGGATCCTGCCGGGGCTGCTGCTCAGCCTCGGCAGCACCGAGGAGGAGGCGCGGCGGCGCAGCGACGAGCTGCACGACCTCGGGCCCGCGTCGTACTCGGCGCAGTGGCTGTCGCAGGCGATCGGGTTCGACGCGTCCACCTTGCCGCTGGACGAGCCGTTCCCCGAGGAGGTCCTCGCGGCCCCCGCGGACCCGCGGACCTTCACCGGCAGCCTGGGGTTCCGCGAGTCGATCGTCAAGCAGATCCGCCGGACGAACCCGACCGTCCGCGAGTACCTGCGGCAGACTCGCTACACCGGGTCGGGGCATGCGGGGTTCGTCGGGACGCCCGAGCAGCTCGCCGACCACATCGAGGACTGGTTCCGGTCCGGCGCGGTCGACGGCTTCAACCTCCAGCCCGACCGCCTCGTCGACGGGCTGGAGGTCATCGTCGACGAGGTCGTGCCGCTGTTGCGCGAGCGGGGCCTCTACCGGCACGAGTACGACACCGGCACGCTGCGGGAGCACTTCGCCGCGGCGTCGCCCACGCCCGGGCTCCCGGAGCTCGCTCTCCCCGCCTGACCGCCCTGGCGGCGGGCCGGTGCCGATCGTCAGCCTTCGGTGCCGGTGACGGCCGCGAGCGGGGGCGCCGCGGACGGACGGCCGGCGAACGCGCCGCGGTAGCGCGCCGCGGGATGGTCGGCGGGCAGCAGCGGCGAGGACGCGCCCGACAGCGCCTCGCGGAGCGTGCGGCCGGGCGCCTTCTCGCTGACGCGGCCCCGCTCGGCCAAGACGGGCGTCACGTGCTCGCCGAACGCCCGGTAGTCCTCGATGGCGACCGCTCCGGCGATGTTGAAGCCGTCGAGTCCCGACTCGTCGGCGAGCTCTTCGAGCCGCCCGGCGACCGTCGCGCCGCTTCCGACGATGGGCCGCCCGTAGCCTCCGACACCGTCCGGGGACGCGAACACGTCGCGGAGCGTCCACGCGGCGCCGGGGACGTCCTTGGTCAGGCTCGCGAGGATCGACCGGTTGCTCTCGGTCTCGATGTACTCCAGGGGCGCGTCGAGGTCGTACTGCCCCCAGTCGATGCCGGTGATGGCGGAGAAGTGGGCGATCGAGCCTTCGACGCTGCGGTAGCGCTGGTAGTCGCGCAGCTTGGCGCGGGCGGCCTCGTCGGTCGCGTCCGCGATGACGGTGACCAGGCCGATGAACCGGATCGCGCCGGGCCCCCGGCCCTCCAGCGCCGCGAGGCGCCTGATCTCCTCGATGTTGCGGCGCAGCGCCACCGGCTCGATCCCGGCCACGAACACCACCTCGGCGTTGCGGGCGGCGAACGCGCGCCCGCGCGGCGACGAGCCCGCCTGGAACAGCACCGGGGTGCGCTGCGCCGACGGCTCGGACAGGTGCGCGCTCGGCACGGAGAAGTACTCGCCGGAGTGCCCGATCGCGTGCACCTTCGACGGGTCGGCGTAGACGCCGCGCTCGCGGTCCTTGACCACCGCGCCGTCGTCCCAGGACCCCTCCCAGAGCTTGTAGGTGACGTCGAGGAACTCCTGCGCGAGCTCGTAGCGCTTGTCGTGGGGCAGCTGGCGGTCGAGGCCGAGGTTGCGCGCGGCGCTGTCGAGCTGGGACGTGACGATGTTCCAGCCGATCCGCCCGCGGGTGAGGTGGTCGAGCGTGGTGAACTTGCGGGCCAGCAGGTACGGCTGCTCGTAGGTCGTCGACACCGTGACGCCGATGCCCAGGGTGCTGGTGGCGGCGGCGATCGCGGACACCACCAGCAGCGGATCGTCCAGGGGTGTCTGGACGGCGTCGGTGAGCGCCCGGTCGGCCGACCGCTCGTAGGTGTCGAGCTGGCCGAGCGCGTCGGCGAGGAACAGCGCGTCGAAGCCGCCGTCCTCCAGCACCCGGCCGAGCTCGACCCAGTAGTCGACGTCGGTGTAGTCGCGCGCCGCCGGCGCGTGGCGGCGCCACAGGCCGAAGGCGAGGTGGCCCGCCGTGCTCATCTCGACGGCGTTGAGGATGAGCGGACGCGTGGTCATGGGATCTCCTTGGCTTCGTGCGCGGCGCCGATCGGGAGGACGGCGTCGAGCAGTGCGCGGGTGGCCGGATGGCGGTCCTCGGCGAACAGGTCGTCCACCGGGAAGGTCTCGACGAGCGATCCGTGCCGCATCACGCCGATGCGGTCGCAGACCGACTCGATCACCGCGAGGTCGTGGCCGATGAGCACGTAGGTGAGGCCGAGCTCGTCCTTCAGGTCGAAGAGCAGGTCCAGGATGCTCGCCTGCGTGGACACGTCGAGGGCGGACGTGGGCTCGTCGAGCACCAGCAGGTCGGGCTCCAGCGCGATGGCCCGGGCGATGCTCACCCGCTGGCGCTGCCCGCCGGAGAACTCGCGCGGGTAGCGGTCGGCGTGCGCGGCGTGGAGGCCGACCAGTTCCAGCGCCCGTGCCGTGAGGGCGGCGGCCTCGCGACGGTTCGCGGCCTTCCCCAGCCGGACGAGCGGCCGGGCGATCTGGTCGCCCGCCGTGAGCCGCGGGTTCAGGGCGGTGGCCGCGTCCTGGAAGACGTACTGGAAGCGGCGCCGCAGGTCGCGTCGGCCCCGGGCGTCCGCCGCGGCGACGTCCGCGCCGTCGAACAGGACCGACCCGGCGGTGGGCCGGAGCAGGGCGCCGGAGAGCCGGGCGAGCGTCGACTTGCCCGACCCGGACTCGCCGATGAGCCCGAACGTCTCGCCGCGCCGCACGCTCAGCGAGACGTCGCCGACGGCGCGGACCGTGGTCCGGTGGCGTCCGGTGCCGAAGCCGCCGAGGGCGAACTCTTTCGACACGCCCCGCAGTTCCAGGATCGCCTCATCGGATGACGGGCCGGCGGGCCGCGCCGGGCGGGCGTGCCGGGCGGCGGACGGGCGGCCTCGCCCGATCTCGGGCACCGACGCGATGAGCGAGCGCGTGTAGGGGTGCGACGGTGCGTCCAGCACCCGCCGGGTCTCCCCCACCTCGACGATCTCGCCCTCGCGCATCACCGCGACGCGGGAGCCGGTGTGCGCCACCACGCCGAAGTCGTGCGTGATCAGCAGCACCGCCGTCCCGGTCTCGGCGGACAGGCCGAGCAGCAGGTCCAGGATCTGCTTCTGCACGGTGGCGTCCAGCGCCGTCGTCGGCTCGTCGGCGATGAGCAGGTCCGGGCCGGAGAGCGCGGCGAGCGCGATCATGACGCGCTGGCGCATGCCGCCGCTCAGCTCGTGCGGGTAGGAGCGCAGGACGCGGTCCGGGTCGGGGATGCCGACCCGCTCCAGCCACGTGCCCGCGACCCGTGCCGCCTCGCTCCGGGACACGCCCAGGTGCAGGCGGGCGGTGTCGCCGAGCTGGCCACCGACGGCGAACGAGGGATCGAGCGAGGTGACGGGGTTCTGGAAGATCATTCCGATGCCGGAGCCGCGGTGGGCGTTGAGCCGCCGCTCCGGCAGCCCGACCAGCTCGGTGCCCCGGAAGCGGACGCCGCCCGCGGTGACGCGGGCGTCGCGGGGCAGCAGCCCGAGGATCGCGGCGGCCGTCACGCTCTTGCCCGAGCCGGACTCGCCGACGAGCGCGAGCACCTCCCCCTCGCCGATCTCCAGGTCGACGCCCCGCACCGCCTCGACCCGGGCGCCGGGCAGCGCGAACTCGACGCTCAGGCCCCGCACGGTGAGCACGGCGTTCATTTCCGACCTCCGGGGTCTCGTGGCGCGGTCATGGTCCCGATCACGGGTTCAGGACGTCGCGCAGGCCGTCGCCGAGCCAGTTGAAGGCCAGCGCGACCAGCAGGACGGCGAGGGCGGGGAACGTGGCGACGCCGGGGCTGCCGGTGACCAGCACCTTGGCGCCCTCGGAGATCATCCGGCCCCAGTCCGCGTCGGGCGGCTGGACGCCGAGGCCGAGCGCGCTGAGGCTGGCGGTGAAGACGATGTTCACCCCGACCAGGCTCGTCCCGTAGATCACGACGGACGAGGCGAGGTTGGGCAGCACCTCGGTGCACACGATGGCCGCCTCGGAGGCGCCGAGCGAGCGCGCCGCCTCGACGTAGTCCTTCTCGCGCTCGACGCGGGCCTCGGCGAAGACGATCCGGGCGACGTACGGGACGGCGCCGAACACGACGGTGCCGGCCAGGACCCACGCGCCCGGCCGGACGACCGCGGCGAGCGACAGGGCCACCAGGATCACCGGGAACGCGAACATCAGGTCGACCAGCCGCATCAGCGCACCGGACGCGCGGCGCCCCGCGAACGCGGCGAACAGCCCCACCGCCGTCCCGGCGACCAGGGCGGCGGTGACGGACGCGACGGACACGACGAGCGCGGTCCGTCCGCCGTAGAGCAGGCGGCTCAGCACGTCCCGGCCCTGCTCGTCCGTGCCGAGCAGGTGCCCGGCCGATCCGGTGGGCGCCAGGACGCTCTCGGCGTCGGCGGCGTTCGGGTCGTGCGGCGCCAGCCACGGGGCCAGCACCGAGACCGCGACGACGGCGGCGATCACGGCGAACCCGAGCACGGCCTCCCGGTTGCGCGCGAACCGCGCGAGGGCGGAGCGCCGCGGCCGCGGCGGCGCCGTCGTCTCGGCGCCGGCGGCGGGGACGGTGGGCGCGCTCATGCGGCACCGTGCCTCAGCCGCGGGTTCAGCAGGTCCAGCACGACGTCGGTGGCGAGGTTGACGAGCACGAACGTCACCGCGACCAGCAGCACGCCCGACTGGATCACCGGGTAGTCCGACGCGGCGATGGCGTTGAGCAGGACGCTGCCGATGCCCGGCCAGGAGAAGATCGTCTCGACGAAGACCACCCCGGTGATCACCGAGCCGACGGTGAGCCCGGTGATGTTCACGATCGGCGGCAGGACGTTGCGGCCGACGTGCTTGCCGAGGATCGCGGCGCGGCCGAACCCCTGGGACCGGTAGGTGCGGACGTAGTCCGACCGCTCGCTCTCGATGACCGCCGCCCGGACGAACCGCGCGATGATCAGCGTCGACACCAGCGACGCGGCGAACGACGGCGCGACCAGGTGCAGCAGCAGGTCGCCGAAGCCGCCGTCGCCGCGCAGGTCGTGCATGCCGCCGGCGGGCAGCCACCGCCGCTCGACGGCGGTGAGGTAGATGATGATCAGACCGAGCCAGTAGATGGGCAGGTTGCTGCCGACCTGCACGAGCAGCATCGTGACCCGGTCGGCGAGCCGGCCGTGCCGGATCCCCGCCACGAAGCCGATCGCGACCCCGAGCACGACCGTCAGCAGCGTCGCGCCGGCGACGAGCAGCAGGGTGTTCCGGAAGGCCGGGAACACGATCCCGGAGACGGGGCTGCGCAGGCTGAGCGAGACGCCGCCGCCGTGCGCGACCATGTCCTTCAGCCAGCTCAGGTACTGCGCCCACGCCGGCCGGTCCAGCCCGTACGCCTGCCGGATCTGCTCGATCTGCGCGGGCGACATCTTCTGGCTGAGGGCGCCGCGGACGGGATCGGCCGGGCCCGCCTGCGAGATGAAGAACACCAGGAGGCTGATGACGAAGAGCAGCGGGACGACGTTCACCAGCCGCCACAGGATCCGACGCGCCATCGTCAGCTCGCCACCCAGACCCTGGACAGGTCGTAGTGGTCCTGCTGCGGCCAGACGAACCCGCCGACGCGGGACGAGACGGCGTAGTAGCGGTTGAACGACAGCAGCGGGAGGATCGTGGCGTCCTTGGCCCACGCCTGCGCGGCGGCCTGCCACAGTCCGGTGGCCTTGGCCGGGTCGGCGTTGTGCGCGGCCGCCTCGATCGCCTTGTTCGTGGCCCCGCTGGTGTCGGAGTACTTGTCGCCGTCATGCGCGACCACGCTGTGATCGTGCGCGATCTGCACCCAGTTCGCCGCGACGTAGCCCCACTCCCCCAGGTACATGCCGTCGGACGGGGTGAGGTTGGCGGTGCGGGTCCCGTAGGTGATCCACTCGAAGGACTCGACCTTCGCGTCGATGCCGACGGCCTTGAGTCCCTGCTGGATGAACTCGGCCGTGGGCTGCCCGGTCGTGTCGCTCAGGATCGTGAACTTGACCTGGCCGGGCCGGTAGCCGGCGTCGGCGATGAGCTTCTTCGCGGCCGCCGGGTCGTACGGGTGATCGACGGCGGAGGGGTCGTGGGCCTCGTTGCCCTGGTTGATGATCGAGGTCGCCGCCTCGGCGTAGCCCTTGTAGATCTTGGCGGCGAGCTGCTTGCGGTCGACGGCCTGGGCGATGGCCTGCCGGACGCGCTTGTCCCGCAGGTAGGGGTTCTGGAAGTTGTAGCTGTAGTAGATGATCTGCGGGACGTTCGTGTTCTCCGGGACGGTGAAGCCGGCCTTCTCCAGCGACGCCACCGAGTCCGGCGGGACGCGGCTGATGAGGTCGACGGCGCCGCTGCGCAGCGCGGCGACCCGGCTCTGGTCGTCGCCGACCGGCTTGAAGACCACCTTGTCGAGGTGCGGGCGGGCGCCCCAGTAGCGGGTGTTGCGCACCAGCGTCGTGTGGTCGCCGCGGACCCGCTCCTGGAAGGTGAACGGACCGGTGCCCACCGGGTGGTCGGCGAGGCCGTCCTGCCCGTACTTCTTCAGCGCGGCGGGGCTGAAGATGCCGGAGGCGGCGTTGCCGCTGTTCGGGATCTGCCGGAGGAAGTCCAGGAACGGGTGCTTGAAGGTGTACCGGACCGTGTGGTCGTCGACGACCTTGAAGGAGTCGAGGTCGCCGTAGACCAGCGACATGGTGGCGGCGCTGACCTTGTCGTAGTACGTGAACGTCGGGTCGGTGAAGCGGCGGACGTTGAACCGGACGGCTTCGGCGTCGAACGGCGTCCCGTCGCTGAACTTCACGCCCTGCCGCAAGGTGAACGTGTAGGTCCTGGCGTCGTCGCTCACCTTCCACGACGTCGCCAGCCTGGGCACGATCTTCGGCACGCCGGTGGGCGAGGACAGGTCCTCGTCGACGAGGGTCTCGTAGATGTTGCGGTCGATGCGCCAGGTCTCCCAGGAGTACTGGCGGTTCGGGTCGAACTGCGTCACCTCCTGGTACTGGCCGACGATGAGGGTGCCGCCGTCGCGGGGCCGGGAGCCCGCCGCGGCGCCGCTCCCCGACCCGCCGCACGCGGACAGGAGGAGGGCCGATCCGGCGAGCACGGCGGTCCACGCGAGCGCGGCGCGCCGAGAAGGCATGGGCAAATTCTTCATTTTTCCTACCGTTTTTATCGAGTAGCGGCCGGACGAAGGGCGCGGCGGCGGAAGGCGGTGCCCGGATGGTCGTCGGGGAGCCGCGGGCCCGTGCCGAACAGCGCGTCGCGCACGGACCGCGGCGCGCCGCGCTCCCGCACCCGGCCCCGCCGGTCCAGCTCCGGGACGAGGTGCTCGGCGAGGTCGTCGAAGCTGCCCGGGGTCACCAGGTAGACGAAGTTGAACCCGTCGAGGCCCGTCCTCGCGGCGTAGTCCTCCAGCGCGCCGGCGACGGTGGACGGGCCGCCCACCAGCGCGTCCCCGCCGAACCCGCTCAGCCCGTCGACGTAGTCGCGCAGCGTGAGCCGCTCGCGGACGGCGGGGTCGGCGACGGAGGCCAGCACCGAGCGGCTGGCGTCGGTGTCGAACTCCCCGATCGGCCGGTCGAGGTCGTGCCCGGACCAGTCGACGCCGCTGAGCGCCGACAGCAGCACCAGGCCGCCGCGCGTGTCGCGGAACCGGCGCAGGTCGCGGGCCTTGGCCTCGGCGAGGCGGTCGTTCTCGTCCACGACCACGGTGACCGAGGTGATGAACTTGATGTGCTCGGGCCTGCGGCCGAGTTCCACCGCGCGGCGCCGGATGTCGTCGATGTTGCGGCGCAGCGCCTCGGGCCGGGGGTCGGCGGCGAACACGAGCTCGGCGTTGCGCGCCGCGAACGCGCGGCCCGCCGCCGACGTGCCGGCCTGCAGCAGCAGCGGCGTCCGCTGCGGCGACGGTTCGACGAGATGGGCGCCGGGGACGGAGAAGTACCGCCCGGCGTGACCGATGTCGTGGACCCGGTCGGGGTCGGTGAAGACGCCGCCGTCGCGGTCGCGCAGGACCGCGCCGTCCTCCCACGACCCCTCCCAGAGCTTGTACACGACCTCCAGGAACTCCTGGGCGATCGCGTACCGCTCGTCGTGGCCGATCTGGCGTTCGCGGGCGATGATGTTGCGCGCCGCGCTGTCCAGCAGCGACGTGACGATGTTCCAGCCGATCCGGCCGCCGGTCAGGTGGTCGAGCGTGCTGAACTTGCGGGCGAGCAGGTACGGGTACTCGTAGGTCGTCGACACCGTGACGCCGAACCCGAGGCGCTCGGTCGCGGCCGCCATCGCGGAGACGACGAGCAGCGGGTCGGTCACCGGGGTCTGCACGGCGCGGGCGAGCGCCTCGCGGGCGTTCCCTCCGTACACGTCGAGCTGGCCCACCGCGTCGGCGATGAACAGCAGGTCGAACCCGCCCGCCTCCAGGCGCCGGGCGAGGTCGACCCAGTAGGACAGCTCGGTGTAGCCGGCCGTCCGGTCGTCGGGATGCCGCCAGAGGCCGGCGTTGCCGTGCGACACGGTCGACATGGTGAACGCCGAGAGGATGAACGGGTCGGGCCGGGTCACGGCAGGTCACCGCCTTTCACGAGCGTCGGGACGGGGAGGGCGGCGCGCACGCCGGGGCGTCCGGGCATCAGAAGACCGTGCCCGAGAACGGCAGCGCGTCGACCGCGAAGAGCGCGTCGATCCGGCCGACGGCGCCGGGGTCGTGGACGGCCACCCGCCCGGTCGCCGCCAGGTGCCGCCAGCGCGTCCCGCCCAGGTAGGCCGCCGCCAGCGTCGCGACGTCGGTGCCGAGGTCCGCGGCCGCGGTCGTGCGCGTCACGCCCTTCGGCCCGATCTCGTAGGCGCCGTCGTTGCCGGGCAGCAGCGGGTCGCTCACCTGAAGCACCACCGTTTCCTCGCTTCCGTATGCGCGCGCCTCCAGGGCCGCTCCGACATCGACCAGCCGCAGCCAGGTCTCGTCGCGGGGCGGCCCGAGTGCGACCGAGCGGCGGTCGGTGACGGCCAGCGGCAGCGGGTCGTCCAGGGCCAGGGAGTCGAACGCGACGACGTCGATCAGGTCCAGCGAGAACAGGTGGCGCCACAGCCCGGCGCGCGCGCCGTCGTTGAGCGCGACGAAGTCGGTGACCGCCACCACCCGCTCGGAGCTGGTGAACCAGCCCGCCGTGTCCAGCGGATGGTAGATCGCGTACCCGTCGTCCACGCCGCCGGTGCTGTGGACGGCGACGTAGTGCGCCACCGTGTCGGACTCGCGGAGCCGGTGCTGCAGCCTCCACCAGCCGTCCGGCCGGTCGATCGCGCCGGTCCACGCGGCCCGCTCGTAGACGCCGGCCAGCAGTTCGACGGTGGCCGTCCGGTCGGCGAGCCGGACCTTCCCGCCCGCCGGGACCTCCGGACGCAGCCGTGCCCGGTCCAGGGTCACGCGCGCCGGCTGCGCCGAGGACGCCACGCCGTACCCGAAGCGTTCGTAGATGACCGCCTCGGACGCGCGCAGCGTGGCGACGGCCTCGCCCCGGCCGGCGGCGTCGCGGAGCTGCCGCTCCATGAGCCGGCTGATGATGCCCCGGCGCCGGTGCGTCGGCAGCACGCCGACATGGGTCACCGCCGCGTGCGGGACGCGGGCGCCGCCCGGGACGACGAGTCGGCTGGTGTAGGAGTCGGCGCCGGCCACCACCTCGCCCCCGTCGAGGGCGCCGAGGTAGCGGCCCGCCTCCGTGATCTCCGTGGCGTCGACGTCCCGGAAGGGCAGGCCGACCATGGCGCGCAGGAAGACCCGGAACGCCGCGTTGACCTCGTCCGGCGCCGTCAGCGTGCGGAACTCGACGCTCATCGCTCCGCGGCTTCCGTGCCGGCCGCGGCGGTCGCGGCGGTCGCGGTGCCCGCCGCCGCGCCCTGCGTGGCGTCCGCCGCCTTGGCGAGGTCGGCGAACTGCCGGGGCCGCGGCAGCTCGCCGGTCAGGACGTGGCGGCCGATCTCGCGCTGCCGGTAGGGCAGCGGGTCGTGCGTGGTGTGCGTGCGGGCGTTGCGCCAGTAGATGTCGAGCCCGACCGCGTTCGCCGTGGAGCGGGCTCCGGTCGCCTGGTAGATGTTGTGCGTGACGTCCAGGACCGTCTCGGTCGTGACGGACTTGGCCTGGTCGATGAGGATCGCCAGCCGCCCCCACCGCTCCTCGGTCAGGTCCGCGCCGAGCGCGAGCGCGGCCTCGAACTCCTCGCTCGCCGCGTCGGCGAGGGCGGTCGCGGCGGCGAGCGACGCCGACAGCCTGCCGAGCAGCTGCAGGTGGTAGGGGTCCTCGGTGACGTCCCGGCTGGTCGCCTCCGGCCAGGGCCGGCCCTTCTCGCGCACGTACCGCGCCGCCGCCTGCAGCGCCCCGTCGGCGATGCCGGCGTACAGGTGCGCGAAGATCAGCTGGCTGAACAGTCCGCGCAGGCCGTCGCGCCGCCGGTCGGCCTCGCCGCCGCCGAGGCCGGCGAGGACCTCGTCGGCGTGCGCGACGACGCCGTCGAACGTGACGCTCCCGCTGGCGGTCAGCCGCTGGCCGAGGTTGTCCCAGTCGTCGCCGAAGGAGAGGCCGGGACGGTCGGGCGGGATGACGACGTTCACCGGCTCGTCGCCGTAGAGCAGCACGGTGATCAGGTCGGCGACGGCGACGCCGGTCGCGAACGTCCGCCGGCCGGTGATCCGGTAGCCGTCGCCGTCGCGCTCCACGGTGACGCCGGGGTCGCGCGGGTTGCTGACGCTGCCCTGGAACCAGCCCTCGGTGCCGACGCCGCGGGCGATGCGCTCCCGCTGCTCGGGAGTGCCGAGGATGTGCGTCCAGACGCCGTTGGAGTAGTGGTAGGTCAGCAGTTGCCCGATCGAGCCGTCCGCCGCGGAGACGATCCGCGACAGCTTGAGCGCCTGCGTCAGGCTGCCGCCTCCCCCGCCGAGCTCGCGGGGCGCCGCGAAGCCGAGCAGGCCGGCCTCGCGGAGCAGGCGCAGCTCCGCCACGGGGTTCTGGTTGGCCCGGTCCCGGGCGAGCGCGGTCTCGGCGAGCTCCGCGGCGACGCGTTCGGCCACCGAGGTCCAGGTGGCGAACTCCTCGTCGGTGACACCGGCGTAGTAGGCGATGTCGACGGCGGGTCCTGCGGTCATGTCGGTCCTTTCGGGGTGTGAAGTGGTGGAGCCCATGTCAGGGGCGCGCCGCGGGCGCGCCGGCGGCGGGCGCGACGAGCCCGCGGCTCCGCAACTCGGCGGCGGCGCCCTCGGCGAAGTGGTAGGCCTCTTCCAGGTGCGGTTGCCCGGAGAGGATGAAGTGGTCGATGCCGAGGTCGTGGTACTCCTCGATCCGGTCGGCGACCTCCCGGTGGCTGCCGACGATCGCGGTGCCCGCTCCCCCGCGGACCAGGCCGTAGCCGGCCCAGATGTTCGGGTACACCTCCAGGTTCCGGCGGTCGCCGCCGTGCAGCGCGAGCATCCTGCGCTGCCCGACGGACTCGCTGGCCGCGAGCGCCTCCTGCGTCGCGCGGACGCGGGACTCGTCGATCCGGTCGAGCAGCCGGCCGGCCTCCGCCCACGCCTCGGCCGAGGTGTCGCGGCCGAGCACGTGGAAGCGGATCCCGAACGACAGCGTGCGGCCCGCCTCCTCGGCCAGCCCGCGCATCCGCTTCAGGCGTTCGGCGATCTGCGCCGGCGTCTCGCCCCACGCGAGGTAGGTGTCGACGGTCCGCGCCGCGACCTTCTCCGCCGCCGGGCTCGCGCCGCCGAAGAAGACGGGCGGCGGCGCGTACGGCGCGAACGGGATCGCCGCACCCTCGACGTCGAAGTGCTCGCCGTGGAAGTCGAAGGGCTCCGCGGCGTCGGCGACGCCGCGGAAGACCCGCAGGAACTCCTCCGTCCGCTCGTAGCGCCGGTCGTGGTCGAGGTGGTCGCCGAAGCGCCGCTGCTCCACCGAGTCGCCGCCCGTAACGATGTTGATCAGCAGGCGTCCGCCCGACATCCGCTGGAACGTCGCGGCCTGGTGCGCGGCGAGCGTCGGCGAGACCAGCCCGGGCCGGAACGCGACCAGGAACTTCAGCCGGCTCGTGACCCCCGACAGCGCGGCGGTCGTGATCCAGGCGTCCTCGCACCACGTACCGGTCGGGGTGAGGACCGCCTCGAAGCCGAGCTGCTCGGCGGCGCGGGCGATGCCGCCGAGGTACTCGACGGTCGGCGGGCGGAAGCCGGACCGGACGGCGGACAGCGTCTGCTGCGAGCCGTCGCCGGAGCCGACGATGTCGCGGTTGTCGCCGTTCGTCGGCAGGTACCAGTGCAGGTGGATGGGCACGGTCTGATCCCTCGTTCTCGGTGGGCGGGTGGGGCGCGCCGGTCACTCCGGCGCGGGTCGGGTGCGCCTCCCGGCGCGGGCGGCGTCGAGGATGCCGAGGGCGGCGAGGCGCTCCTGCTCGGCCTCCGACAGCGTCTGGATCGATCCCACCCGCGCGGCGACGTCCGGCCGGCGGGCGCGCAGCCACAGGTAGCGGGCGAGACCTGCGGCGATCAGCAGCAGGAACACGTACGGCAGGTATCGGTACGCGCCCTCGGGAACCGGGACCAGGTTCTTGTAGATGACGTAGCCGATGCCGAGGACGGCGAGAACGGACACCGCCAGGCCGGCGGACGTCAGCGACCTGATCCTGCGCAGCCACAGCGGGGTGGCGATCGCCACCAGCAGGTACGCGAAGAGGTAGGAGTAGCTGGAGACGATGCTGACGTAGACGTCCCACTTGAACCGGCCGACGTCGCTGACGGTGCCGATCAGGCCGACCGCGAAGCCGACGAGGCTCACGAACGCGATCGCGACATGCGGGGTGCGGAAGCCGGCGTGCACGCGTCCGAGCGCGCCCGGCAGGGCCCGCTCGCGCGCGAGGGTGAACAGGCTGCGCGCACCGGAGTTGATGACCGCCGAGGAGAACACGATCATCGCGGTGCCGAGCGATAGGTCGACGACGTAGGTCACCCAGTGGACGCCGGCGTTCTGCGCGACGACCGGCAGCGGGGTGCCGTCGGCGTCCAGCTTGTGCGGCCCCTGGAAGCCGAGCACCTCCGGATAGGTCGCGATCAGGTAGACCAGCGACAGGCCGATGACCAGCCGCAGGATCGCGCGTGGAACGTTCCGGTGGGCGTCCCTGGCCTCGTGGCCGAGCGACGCGGCGCTCTCGAAGCCGGCGTACGAGCCGACGGCGGTGACCGCGGCGATCAGCGTGACGCTGCGGCCGAGGTGGTCCAGGCCGAACTGGCCGGAGTCGACGTGCGCGCCGTAGTGGACGTACGAGGCGACGAGGATGATGGAGATGGCCAGCAGCGAGACGACCTCGAAAGCGAGGCCCGCCTTCACCGACAGGCTCACCCCGCGGTAGGGGATGAGGAACGCCACGGCCGACGCGAGCACGAGCAGCAGCACCTTGACCGCGAGGTGGTCGGTGTGCAGGCCGATCTCCTGCAGGAACGAGTTGAAGTACAGGACGGCGCCGAGCACGCCGCCGGCGGCGAACCCGATGTAGCCGATGACGAGCGCCCAGCCGGTGACGAAGGCCGCCGCCGGCCCGAGTCCGTTGCCGGCGTAGGTGCCGAGCGATCCGGACGACACCGTCCGGCGGGCCTGCAGCGCGATCACCGCGGCGATGAGGTACGCGAGGACGCCGCCGACGATGGCCGCCCAGAAGGCGCCCTTCCCGGCGACGAGGAACAGCGAGCCGGGCACCCCGGCGATCGCGACGCTGGGCGCGGCGGCGGCCAGGCCCTGGGCGAAGACGCCGAGGCCGGACACGGCGTCCGTGGGGAGTTCCCCGGCCGGGGCAGCCGGGGCGGGTCGCGGAGAAGGCGGTCGGTCTGCGTGCAGGGTCGATTCGTCTGTGGTCATGGTGAGGAGACCTCTCGGTGCTGTCCGGAAGAAGGGGGTCGGCGGGCACGCGCCATTGGCGCGCCGCACACACCTGGGTGGGACGACGGCGTAGACGGGACTGGGAGCCGTAAGACCGGGAGGTTCAGCGACAGCGCGAACCGAACAGGCGGCACAAGTCGAGGTACCGCCGACCGTAGAGGTCAGCTGCCTGGGACACGGCGAGGAGATTACCCTAAAACAGACCGGTTTAGTAGAGATTAAGGCCACTCCCCGATCACCCGCCCTCCGCGCCCACCAGCGCGGAGGGCGCCTGCACCCCGGGATCCGAGCGGACGCGGCGTTGACCGAAAGCCGGGCGAACCCTCACAATCCTAACTATGCAAGTCGGGATAGTAGGGAATTCGACGCCGGAGGGGGCATCACGATGACGACGCTCGGCCTGGAGCTGCGCCGCGTCTATGGCGCCTACCCGACCGGGGTGGCGGTGGTGGCGGGCCTGGCCGGCGGGCGCCCGGCCGGCATCGCCGCGAGCTCGTTCGTCCCGGTGTCCCTGGACCCGCCGCTGGTGTCGGTGTGCGTCGCGCACACCTCCACGACATGGCCGCTGCTGCGCGATTCGCCACGCATCGGCATCAGCGTGCTCGGCGCCCACCAGGAACACGTGGGCCGGCGACTGGGCGCCCGCACCGGCGATCGGTTCGCCGGTGTGGCATGGCGCTCCACCTCCTGCGGCGCCGTGCTGATCGAAGGCGCGTCCGCCTGGTACGACTGCACCGTCGAGCAGCAGGTCCGCTCAGGCGACCACGACATCGTCGTCTTCCGCGTCCACGACCTGGACGCGGCCGCGGACGTCCCGCCGCTGGTCTTCCACGCCAGCGCCTTCCGCAGGCTCGGCTGAGCGTTCCAAGGCCGTACTGGAACGCTCCATCACCGGTGCGGGAGCCGGCGGCCCGCCACCGCGAGGGAAGCGTTCACCGCCGGCGGCTTCACAGGCGACCGGCGGCGGGCGCGGATCGGGAGGCCAGATACTCCAGCGTGCGCAGCCGTTCCTCCTCGGTCACGAACCCCGACATGTTCGCCACCAGGTGCGTCACCCCCGCATCGACCAGCCGGGTGAGGCTCTGGTCGAGAACGCGCTCGTCTCCGATCAGCGCCACGTCCGCCGGCGTGGCCGCGCCCTCCCTGTCGAGGACGTTGCGGTAGGCCGGCACCGCCGCGTAGAACCCGAGCGCCGCGGCGGCCCGATCGCGTGCGGCCTCCGCGTCGTCGGTGAGGCACACGGGAAGGCTCGCGACCACCGCCGGGGCGGGACGCCCCGCGGCGGCCTTGTCCAGGGCGGGACGGATGTGATCGGCGATGGTCCGCGGCCCGGCCAGCCAGGTGACGGTACCGCCGGCCAGTTCCCCCGCGGCCCGCAGCATCGCCGGGCCCATCGCCGCGACGAGCACCGGCGGCGGCCCGGCCCCGGGCACGTCCGCGGGCCATCCCCGGGTGTCGGCGGTCACCGTCCGGCCGTGGAAGCCGGCCTCGCCCCGCGTCAGCAACGGCTGGAGGGCTTCGAGGTACTCGCGCATCCGCAGCGCCGGCCGGTCGTAGGAGATCCCGTAGCGGTCCTCCGCGGTGGCGCGGTGCCCGACGCCGAGCCCGAGGCACAGCCGTCCGCCCACCGCCACCTGGGTGGTCTTGGCCTGGCTGGACATGGCGATGGGGTGGCGGGAATGGACGGCCACGACCGCGGTACCGAGGAGGACGGACGGCACCCGGGCGCCGATCGCGGCCCAGGCGGTCAGCGCGTCGATGTCGTACACCTGCCCGAGCCACAGCGAGGCCATGCCCGCGGCCGCCGCCTCGCGCGCCCTCGCGAGCAGGTCGGCCAGCGCGTCGGGGACGTCGGGAGCCGGTGGAGCCAGGGCCAGTCCGATGGGGATCACGCGCGTTCCAACTTTCCGGAGTCGATCGATGGGTGGCCGGTGAACGAGGGAGGCGGCGGCTTCACGAGGGCGGCCCGGCCAAGGGGGCCTCGTGCGTGATGGAGGCGTCGCCGGTGAGGACGAGGCCGGTGGGCTCCGGGCCGTCCGGCCGCCCCCACCAGTTCCCGTCGGCCCGCACGGGGACGGAGGCCAGTTCGGCGGAACCGTGGCCGCCGGACAGGTCGTTGCGTCCCGGGTCGTGCCGGGTCCCGAGGTCGATCGTGGTCGAGCGGACGGTTCCGGGAACCTGGTAGGCGTACACGGCCGGGCCCTCCGTCGCGCCGCCGAGGTCGGTGTCGCGCACCTTCACCGCGAGCCTTCCGAGCCGGCCCGCGGTGGGCGAGCCGAGCGCGGGGTCGGCCGTGGACTGCGCGGCGGTGACCGGCGCCGAGTTCTTGATGTAGAGGTTCGCCTGCCGGTTGCCCGTGACGGTGCTGCCCCGCACGGTGAGGGCCGTCTCGCGCTGGCTGCGGCGGGTGGCGTCGACGATCCCGGCGACGCAGTCGGTCATGCGGCTGTTCGTGACGGTCGTGGAGATCGTGTTGCCGCCGCCGTCCTCGAACTCCGGGCTGGTGTTCGAGATGACCAGGCAGCTCGCGGTGTTGTAGAAGGGCCACTGCAGGCCGCGGTCGAACGCGGCGCCGGAGGGCAGCGCGGCGTGCGCTGCCGTCACATTGTCGAGATCGAGGACGAGGCGCTGCCCGCGGCCGAACGTCAGGGCCTCGATCACGTCGCCGGTGACGTTCGTGAACGAACTGTCGGTGACCTTGACGTTCGCGCGCGCCGACTCTTGCATGAGCACGAACTCCGCGCCGTTGGCGGAGAAGCCGCCGCGGATGCCGTCGGCGCTGAACCGGTCGACGCGGATGTCGGCGGTGGAGGAGCCGCCGATGTTGGCGAACAGGCCTTCCGGGTCGGCGCCGGCGCTGCCGATGCCGGTGACCGTCGTGTCGTCGATGCGCGCGGACAGCCTGGACGAGTCGGCGGTCTGGATGCCGACGGCGAGCACCGAGCGCAGCCCGTGCGCGGTGCCCTCCCGCAGCCCGGCGACCTTGTTGCCGGAGAGGGCGGCGTCGAAGCGGGCCGTTCCGGCCAGGCGGAGGTCGATGCCGTCACCGCAGGCGGCGTCGTGCACGTGGTTGCCGTCGATTCGCCCGCGCGCGCTGCGGGAGGTGTTGTCGATCATGATGCCGGCCCAGCCGTTGGGCAGCCCGGCGCTGGCGTAGGTCCGGAAGGGGAAGATGTGGATGCCGACCCCGCAGGAGGTGTTCTGGCCGTGGACGTCGTTGCCGGTCACCCGCACGCCGGTCACGTTCGCTCCGTACACCCCGGAACGGTAGGCGTCCGCGACCACGAGGTTCCGGACGGTCGTCCCGTCGGCGAGCACGACCGCGTTGCCGCCGTTGGAGAAGCCCGTCGTGTTGGTGATCGTCGGGGCGTCGGCGGGCGCGGCGGGCGAGGTCACCGCCGGCCCTTCCCCGACGAGCGTCTGCCCCGGCTTGAGCGTGATGCCGCCGTCCAGGGGCCTGCCCGCCGGCAGGATCGCGATGGTGTCGCCCGGCGCTGACCAGCCCTGTGCCTGGAGCAGCGCGTTGAACGGCGCCCGCCGCGTGCCGTCGCCGCCGGCCGCCGCCTCCGCGCTCACGTACCAGGTCCTGTGCCCGGGACCTGCCGCCGTCGACGGGACGAACGCGGACGACGGTGCGGTGACCGGCCGCGCGTCGGTCGTCGGGGCGTGGGCGGCTGCGGCACGCGAAGGATGCGACGTCTCGGACCCGAAGGCCGCGAGGACGAGGAAGGCCCCCAGGGCGAGGTACGCGTATCGGCGCGGATGCGATCTCACGACGTGCTCCTCTTCGCCGTGGTGGAGGAAGACCCTGCCGTCCCGTGCTCGCGGCGGAGCAGGAAGCGCTGGACCTTCCCGCTCGGCGTCCTCGGGAGCCGCGGGACGAAGTGGACCCTGCGCGGGTAGGCGTGCGCGGCGTACCGCGTCTTCACGAGCCGCTGAAGGTCGGCGACCAGCTCGTCCGACTCCCGGGTCCCCGGGCGCAGCACGACGCAGGCGATCAGGACCTCGCCGCGCAGCTCGTCGGGGACCCCGACGACGGCGGCCTCGTCGACGGCGCCGTGCTCCATCAGGACGCTCTCGACCTCGGACGGATCGATGCGGTACCCGGCCATGAGGATCACGTCGTCGGCACGGGAGCCGAACGACAGCCGCCCGTCGGCGTCCCGGGAGGCGGTGTCGCCGGTGAGGTACCAGCGGCCGCCGGAAGCGAACCGGTTCCCCGGCGCTCCCGCCTGCGCGTTCCCGTAGCCGGTGAACCACATCAGCGGGCTGCCCTCCACATCGACGGCGAGCCGCCCGGGCTCCCCGTCGCGGGCGGGCTCGTCGGCGTCGGAGCGCAGCACGTCGAGCCGCCATCCCGGCAGCGGACGGCCCATGGAACCGGGACGCGGGTCGGCGTACAGGTCGGGGTGCCACGCGTTGGCCGCCACCATGCCGAGCTCGGTCTGCCCGTAATGATCCAGGACGGGCACGCCGAGGACCTCCGTGGCCCACTCCAGGACGTCACGGGTGAGGGGTTCACCCGCCGAGGACAGGCAGCGCAACCGCAGGCCGTCCGGCACCGGCGCCCTCCGCAGCGCGCGGTAGACGGTCGGCGCGGCGGCGAAGTTCGTCACGCCGAACTCCGCCAGCACCGACCAGGTCAGCTCCGGTGAGAAGGAGCCGCGCAGCAGCAGCGCACGGTGTCCGAGCGCCAGCGGCCCGATGATCGCGTAGTAGAGGCCGTAGGCCCACCCCGGGTCGGCCGCGTTCCAGAAGACGTCGGACGCCCGGTGCTCCAGCCCGTACTCCTGATAGATCCGCATGGACGCCACCGCTCGCAGCGGAACGGGCACGGCTTTGGGAGCTCCGGTCGTCCCGGAGGTGAACAGCTCGATGAGGGCGCCCCGGCCGCCGACCGCGACCGGCTCCCGCAACGGCCGGCTCCGCAGCAGGTCCGTGAACTCCAGGTCGTCCCCGGAGGCGACGCCCGTGGTCACGACCCGGACGGCGCCGTCCGCGACCACGGGGACCGCGTCGAGCTTCGCGCGCTGCGCCGGATCGCAGACCACGACCTTCGTGCCGTTGGCCGAGATGCGCGCGGCGACCGAGGCCGGCGCGAACGCGGTGAACAGCGGCACCTGGACCGCGCCGAGCCGCCAGATCGCCAGGATCGCCACGACCAGCTCGGCGGACTTGCCCATCAGCGTCGCGACCCGGTCGCCGCGCCCGACACCGAGGTCCGCCAGCGCGGCCGCCACCCGCGCGGACGCGTCGGCGAGTTCCCCGAAGGTCACGTCGCGGGCGGTCAGATCCGCCTCCACGACCGTGAACGCGACGGCCTCCGGTGGATGCCGGTCGCACAGCGACTCCGCCGCGCTCGCATGCGGCGAACCGAAGGCGTCCAGCAGCTGGACGACCTGATCGTGCGGACTCGTCATGGCGGCTCCCGGATGAACGCAGGTGAGGTCTCCGGAATGCTCGCCTCCGCAGGGCACGTCCGGCACCCCCAGATGGGGGGTGCCACCCCCCTCATCGATGACGTAGGAAGAGAGCGTGACCGGGCACCACGCACCTGATGACACCGTCCAGCTCCACCGCGCGCTCACCCGCCTCCGCGACTCGACCAGGCTCCCGCTGACCTTCGGCGGGCCGGTCGGCGCGGACCGGCGGCTCCGGCTGTCGGAATTCTGCGGAGAGCACCGCGGCGCGATGCGCGGCGTCGCCCTGCGCGTGGGTCTCGGACTCGGCGGCAAGGTCGTCGCCAGGCGCCGCCCGATGGTGCTCAACGACTACGTGAGCGCCGAGGGCATCAGCCACGACTACGACCGCTTCATCAAGGTCGAGGACCTGCGGGCGATGGTGGCGGTGCCGGTGACCGTCCGCCGCACCGTCCGCGGGGTCCTGTACGGCGCGATCCGATCCGCCGTCCCGCTCGGGGACCGGATCGTCCAATCCGTCCACGACGCCGCACGGGACCTCGAGCAGGACCTCGCCGTCCACGACGAGATCGCACGCCGCCTCGACGGGTTCGCAGAGCAGCTCAATGCCGCCGAGCAGCCCCGCGAAGGACCGGGCGGACGGCAATGGGAACTGATCCGGGAGAGCTACGCCGAACTCCGCCTCCTGCGGCACGACCTCGCGGACGAGCAGCTGCGCCACCGCTTGGACGCCGCCTGCGACAAGCTCGGCCGAGCCTGCGCCGCGACGGCCCCCGCCGGCCCCGCGCCGGTCCTGTCCGCGCGGGAGACCGATGTCCTCGCATGCGTCGCGCTCGGCTGGACGAACCCCGAAGTGGCCGCCGATCTCGGCATCTCCGTCGAGACCGTGAAGGGGTATCTCCGCGGCGCGATGCGCAAACTCCACAGCCATTCCCGGCTGGAGGCCGTGGTCAACGCACGCCGTCTCGGCCTCCTCCCCTGAGGGCCGCTCCCCCGTCACGCTGGAAGGGCGTCGGCTGCGTCAGCCCACGGGCTCGCCGAGGGTGCGGGCCGGCCGGCCCGGTGACCAGGTCGCGAAGGGCCCGGACCGATCGCTCGGTCCGGGCCCGGGCGGGGTCAGCTGCAGTGCGTCCAGCCGCTGTACCACCACTGGTTGTTGGTGCCGCCGCCCCACTGGACGCACTTCCCGACGGCGGGAGCGGAGACGGGACCGGCGTAGTAGGCGTAGCTGTCGGTGTCCTCGATCGGGTTGCTTCCCTGGACGTACAGGTAGGCGCCCGTCCGCGTCTTCGTGCCCACCGACGTGGTCTTCACCGTCACCACGCAGTTGCGGCCGGACGAGCCGTTCCAGAGCAGGTAGACCGTCGAGCCGGTCAGCGCCTTGTGGTCGATGACCGAGTAGCCCGAGCCGCAGACGGCCGACGGTGACGTCGCGGCCGAGGCCGGAGCGGCCAGGGCGACGCCGGCGGCGCCGGCCGCGGCCGCGGAGGTGATGAGGGCGAGGGCTGCCTTGCGCATCACGCTGATCTCCTTCCGCTCCGGCCATGTGCCGGAGCAGTCAAGATCGTCCTTCGTGCGCGCCGACGCCCGGGCGAACAGCAGATGATCACTAAATGATCTTCTAGGGCCGCACCGGGACGTCCCCATGCCTCAAGGGCTACGGGCCCCCGGCGAAGAATGTGCATGCGATTCTCGAAGGGATTGGTCTTTGCCGTGCACGCGCGCTCCGGGGTTTGGCAACTGACACGGTCAGCATGGCCACATGCAGTCACCGCCCTGCGGACCCCTCTGGGGGCGAGCTCTTCCCTTTACCGTTTCCCTTGCACGGCACATCTCACTGGCACCTCGGTACTAAAGGGAATGCGGCGATGGCTGAGTATGTCGAAGTTCGTCTCTCCGACGGGGAGGGTGTTCCCTTCGAGGTCGAGGAGACCGACGCCCCGGTACCGGCAGGACGCCGCTGGCAGGCCACGACCGACCGGGCGCAGGAGACGCTGGAGCAGAGCGTGGACCGCGTCCTGCGGATCGCCCGGGCCGTCGCCCAGCGAGCGGAGGCCTCGGCCGACCGCGCCGAGAAGGTCACCGTCGAGGTCGGGCTCACCATGACCGCGGACGTCGGAGTGGTGGTCGCCAAGACCGCCAGCGCCGCGCACATCAAGATCAGCATTGAGCGGCCGAGCGCATCACCGGGCGCCGGCAACGCCGGACCTTCCGCCTCCGCCTGAACGGGCGGGAGCCGAGGTGCGCGTGCGCGCGGCCGGGCCGATCCTGCCCCGAGCCTCGGGGATCTGTGCCGTCGGCGCGTTCTGCCTGTCGTTGTACGCGTTGAACGTCGAACCCGTCCACGAACTCGTCGGTTCGGCCACGGCGGTCGCGTTCCGCAACGATCCGAACGGCTCGTGGCAGGTCGCGATCGAGGTGCGGGGAAGCCGGTGGGGGCGGATGGACGGCCATCTCTACAGCCCCGACTTCCGCGAGGTCGCCGGCAGCGCGTCCGTGATCGCGGCACTGGTGGTCACGATCCTCCCGTACGCGGTGCTCCTGGGCAGCGGAATCGCCTGCCTGTTCCGGGCCCGGTCGCCGAGCAGGGTCGCGTTCCTCGCCGGTTCGGCGGCGCTGTGGGGCCCTGCCGCCTGTACGGTTCCGGGCCGCTGGACCGGCCTCTCGGTCTTCGACGCGCCGGCGGTGCTGTGGCTCGGCTCGGCCGCGCTGCTGGCGGCGGGGGCCGCGACTCTCCTGCCGTGGATCTGGTTGTGGCGGACGAACCCGCCGCCTCCCCCGGGGACGGGGCCGCGGCGCCGGGCCGCCGCGGCGCTCGTGATCGCCTTCGTGCTCTTCATCTGGCTTCTGCTTCGGCCCTCGACCGGCTTGGGTCCGCTGAGCGGAAGTCTCGCGTTCGTCTGCGTCGTCACCGTCCCGCTGCTGGCCGTTCTCATGCCCGCGTACCCGCCGGCGCGGCCGCTGCTGGCGGGCTGGCTGCTGCTTCCGGGGACGGCTCTGGTCGCCGACGGCACGAGCCTGCTGCTGATGCTCTTCGCCCGGCCAGGCGCCGGCGATCCGTTTCCGGACGGGACGTGGTCGCCGTGGCCTCCCCTGCTCGGGATCGGCGCCGGGCTGTCGACCGTGATCGCGTTGCTCCTCAGCGTCCGGCGCGAACGGGCGGCCGTGGCCCATGGCTGAGCTCGTCGAGCGGGCCCTGGTCCGGGTCTGGCGGGGGGACGAGCCCGTCGGGGTCGGGTTCCTGATCGACGCCGACCGTCTCATCACGTGCGCGCACGTCGCGGCGTACGCGCTGGGACGCGACCGGGCTCCGCTCGGCGCGCTGATCGAGGTCGACCTCCCGCTGATCGCCGGGGGCGGGCGGGTGCCCGCGACCGTCACGTTCGTGGCCGACGACGCCGACGTGGCCGGGCTGCGGATCGACGCGGACGATCTCCCTGACGGGGCCATGCCCCTGCAGATCGTCGCCGCCGAGGAGACGACGGGCCACCCGGTCCGCCTGTACGGCTGCCCCGCCGGACGGCCCCAGGGGGCGTGGGCCCAAGGCCTGATACGGGGCAACGGCGCCGGGGGCCGGTTCCAGATCGACGACGACCGGTCGACCGGGATCGGCATCGGCCGCGGTTTCAGCGGCGGTCCCGTCCTGGACGTCGAACTCGGCGCCGTCGTCGGGATGCTCGTCGAGAGCGAGAACAGGCCGGAGCGGCGCACCGGCTACGCGCTGTCCGGCCCGGCCCTGCATCGGGCATGGCCCGGCCTGGCCGAGGCGTCCGGGCCGGCCATCCCCTTCCGGGGTCTGGACCCGTTCGAGGAGAACCACCGGGAGCAGTTCTTCGGCCGGGAGCGGCTCACGGCCCAGCTGCTGGACGAGCTGAACCGGGGCGGTCTCCTCGTGGTCACCGGCCCCTCGGGGTGCGGCAAGTCCTCTCTCGTCCGGGCCGGGCTCGTGCCGGAACTGCGGGCGGCGGACGTCGCCGTCGCCAAATGCAGGCTCTCCGCCGGTGGGACGCCCTGGTCGGCGCTGGCCGCCGCACTGTGCGCCGAGCCGAGCTTGAAGGCGGCCAGGGCCGGCGTCGCGGCCGCATGGGCGAACGACCCGGACCTGCTCGCCGGGCGCCTGGCGGAGCATCCCGGCGACGTGTTCGGCCCGCTGGCCGAGCAGGGCGGACTCCGCCGGATCGTCATGGTGGTCGACCAGATCGACGAGGCCTTGGCGCGGTCGGAGCGGGAAACCGTCGCGCTGCTGGCGGTTCTCACCGAGCTGGTCGGCCCGGGACGGTCCGCCCCGTTCGCTCTCGTGGTGACCGTGGGCCCCGTATCACTGGGCACCCTGCTCGAAGACCGCCGCATCGGGCAGAGGTTCGGGGACGCGGCCATACCGATCCGTGCCCCCGACGACACCGAGCTGCGCGCCCTGATCGAACGACCGCTCGCTCCCGTCGGCATGCCCGTCTACCAGGACGGTCTCGTCGACGCCATCCTGGCCGACCTGGCCGGCGAGCCGAATCCCCTGCCGCTGCTCGAGTTCACGCTCACCCTGCTGTGGGAGCGCCGCGTCGCCGGAGTGCTGCGCCACGACGTCTACCGCGAGCTCCGGAGCGAGGACGGAGCGGTGGCCTCGTTCGCCGAGGAGATCTGGCGCGGCCGCGGCTCCTCCGAGGCCGACATGGAGCTGCTCTGCCAGCTGATCAGCCCGGTGCCCGGCGGCCGGTACGTCCGCAGGGTGGCGGAACTGGACGACCTCGGCGTCTACGCGCCGCTGGCCAGGTCCCTCGCCGCCACCCGCCTTCTGACGTTGTCGGGCGGTGACGGCCGTCCCACCACGGTGGAGCTCGCCCACCAGGCGCTCGTCCGAGCCTGGCCGAGGCTGCACCGGGAATTCCAGCGGCGCGAGAGGTTCCGCGAGTGGCAGGACGAGCTCGACGCGCGCTCTCGCCGCTGGCACCTGAACCGCGCACGCGACGATCTCCTGCGCGGCCGCGCCCTCGTCACCGCCTGGCGCGAACGCCGTGCCCACCTGGCCGAACTGAGCCCTCGCCAGCGCGTCCTCATCAACGCCAGCGCCCGTGCCTCCGCGCGCCGTTCCGTCCTGCGAGGCCTGGCCCTGGTGCTGGTCGTCGTGCTGGCGGTGTCCCTGGTGAACGCGCTCAACGGCGGTGTCGCCACCAGGAACGACCGCAACGCGGCCCTCGCCGCCCACGAGATCCTGAACTATGAGCGGACCGCGTCGATGCCGAACGGCCTGCTCTCCGCTCTGCAGGCGTACGGGCTCTACGACGACGAGTTCACCCGGGAACGCCTGCTCGAACGCTACCGGGGCCTGCGGTCCGTCGAATCGGTGCTCACTCTCACGCCCTTCGTCGAACCGATGGACGGAAGGTCCCGCGTCAACCGCAGCGGTACCCGGCTGGTGGAGACCTTCGACAGGTCCGCGAGAATCTGGGACCTCTCGGGAGCCGCCCCCGTCCGGACCTTCAGGATGCCGCCTGAGCGTCCGGCACGTGCCGGCCCGGTCCTGCTCCAGCCCTATTCGGTGGCCGCCAAGCCGGTCTGGCTCGGCGACGACCGGATCGCGTTCATCACCGATCCGACGGCGACGGCTCCGGGCAGGATCGTCATCACCGATGCGCGCACCGGCCGGCCCGAACGTGCTCTCCTGCTGGACACCGATGTCTTCGACCTGCTCGCCGATCCGTCCGGCCGATGGCTGGCGCTGCTGACCAACGAAGGCACGCTGCTCGCCGACCTCGACCGGCCCGGCACGGCTCCGCGCCGCCTGGCCAGGCCGCCGGTCGACGAGAACGGCTCCTACTTCCAGTCCGGGACGGCACTGCTCGGTGTGCTGCCCTCCGGCGACGCGGTTCTGAGCGTGGCAAGCGGATTCCCGACGGTCCTGAGCGCGTCCGGCACTCGCCCGTTCTCCCCGCCGGGGCCGCACGCCACCAGGGCGCCCACGCCGCGCGACCTGGACACCTTCGTCGACTGCGGCATCGAGGGCCGCGCCTACGACCTCAGGCTTCGAAGCCTGAGCGACAACGCGGTACTCGCCCGGCACGCCATGACCCCGCACATGAACGATTCGGCGGACTGCCCCCGCTCGAGTGTCTTCAGTTCCGACGGCGCGCTCGTGGCCTACCGCGACCTCGTCGACGAGAATCTCGTCCACGTGGGCGAGGCCGGCGCCGACGAAGGCTCCATGCGCACCGTCCAACTGCCGACCGACCACCGGCTGGCCGCGCTGATCGCCGAACCGAACGGCGACTACCGGCTGATCACCGTCCAGAACCACGCCGCCATGGTCGTCCGGGTCCCGGCACCGGACGCCCTGGACAGGACGATCCATCGGCTCCTCTTCGGCACGCTTCACCCCGCCGGGCTGAGCCTGACCGCCTGGCAGTTCGTGCGGTTCTCCCAGGACGGCTCCCACGTGCTGCTCATCGACCCGGACTCGCGGGCCGAGGTCTGGGACACCCGCACCCGCCATCGCACCGGCACGGTCCCCATCCCCGTCTCGGCCGACGACACCGGGCCGGGCGGATTCCGTCCTGCCCCGGACCGGTTCCCCAGGCTCGCCGAGCGGCTGGCGCTCTCCCCTGACGGCCGGATCCTGGCGAGCACCTCGTCGAAGACGCGGACCACGACCTTGTTCCGGCTCCCGAACCTGACCCCGGTCGGCACCATCGGCCAGGGCGGCGACAGCGTCACCTTCGCCGACGACAGCAGAATCGTGATCGGCGGCACTCTGTGGAGCATCCGTCCCCTGCGCCGGCTGACCCGGCGCCCCCTCCCGACACCCTTCACCAAGGACGTCCGGGTCCGCCCACGCCACCGGGACATGATCGTCCTGGGGCGGAACCAATCCGGCCGAGGGTTCCTGACACGCTTCTGGTGGGACGGCACTCCCGTCCCCGGCTCGGACGTCGAATTCGGCGCGAGCTTTCTCGACAGACCGCTGCTGGCCATCGATCCCTCGGAACGCTTCGCCGCCCTTGTCCCCATCGAAGCCACCCCCACCGAAGTCCAGGTCTGGGACCTCACCACCCGCACCCTGGTCGGCAGGCTGCCCTCACCCGCCGGCCTGGTTCCGGTCGCCCTCTCCTTCGCCGGCGACCCGCGCCACCTCGACGTCACCTACACCACCCAGAACCTCCGCTGGACGGCGTCCTCGGGCCTGGCCGTGCGCCGCTGGACCCGCGATCCATGGTTCGGGCTGCTGCGCCCGTTCGACCCGGCACCGCGCACCAGGATCCTCACCGGCGGCCACCCTGCCTCCGCGCCCTGGCGGATCTCCCCCGACGGCCGCCTCGAACCGACCGCTCCCGCCGCCTGGCTGCGCACCCTGTGCACCCTGGCGCACCGGCTCTCGTCCTCCCCCGCCTGCCCTTGACAGCCCGTGCCGACGGGATCCACACCAGAATGGAAGGGAACCCCATGGAGCTGGACGGCGCCACCCGACGGGAACTGATCCTGAAGGTGCTCGGATGGGGAACGCTCGTCTACTTCCTGATCATCGGATTCGCTCTGCAGGAGCACGCGCTCTTCGAGCTGAGGGCCGCACCCGGTGCGGCCCGGCTTCAGCAGGCCCAGCGCGCCCATGCCGGTGCGCTCGATTCCAGGGCGCGGTCCCTCGCCGCGACCGATCCCGTGACGTCCGCCGACCTCAGGGTTCAAGCCGCCAAGATCAGGTTCGAAGTCGACACCGCCGTCCACGACCAGTCCGACAGCCGCTTCCGCGCGATAGGCCTCGTCATCGGTACGACCGCCTTCGCTCTCCTCTATCCCGCTCTGATTTACCTCACCTATCGCCGCACTGATCCCACCGGCACCCTTGCGGCATCCGACCTCGTCCCCCTGAAAGCCGCTCTCGCCTATGGCGTCGTGATGAGCACCATCACCGCCATCGCCGGCTTCACCACGGCCTATCAATGAAGCCGTGACCCGCACCCTCAACCGAGGCTTCCCGCTGGGACACTGCCCCGGCTGTTGCAAGGCAGCGGGCACCGTGGCCGTCACCACGTGACAGCCGCAAGCGCAGACCCGCACATTGCAGTGGTTCCCGCCCGCCCGGGAGATGCGGGGTGCTCGTCCCGGGCGGGCGGTGCCTTGGTGTGTGCTGTCGTCCTGGGAGGGTCAGATCAGGCGGGCCGTCCAGAAGGCGGCGTGGATCGCGTCGAAGACGCGGCCCGGCCTGTCGGCGGAGCCGATGGTCCGTGCCGGGATTCCGGCCGCGTCCAGCTCGGCCTGCAACGTGCTCCTCGAAGGTTCCCGGCCCAGCGCGACGATCACGGCGTCGGCCTCTACCAGGCTCTCGATGCCGTCTGACCGGACCCGTACGCCCTTCTCCTCGATCGCGGTGGCCTCGTGGCCGAGTTTCACCGTGGCGCCGGCCTTGACGAGGAGCTTGGGCAGTTCCTCGGCGTCGTAGTGGACCTCGTCGCCGCGGATGAGCGAGTCGCCGCGCTCGAGGACGGTCACGCTGGTGCCTTCGATTTCGGCGACGCGCATCGCGGTCTCGACGCCCTGGAAGCCGCCGCCGATGACGGCGACCGATCGTCCTGCGAGGGTGTCCGCGTGCGCGGTGACGTCGGTCGGGCCGATGACCAGCGCCGTGCCGGAGACCGGGCCGGGGAACGGCCGCTGCGGGGCGCCGGTGGCGAGGACGACCTCGTCGAACCCGGCGGCGAGGGCGGCCGCGTCGGCCGCGGCCTTCCTGACCTCGATGCCGCGCCGTTCCACCTCGTGAACGAGGTGACGGCGCAGCTCGGCGATGTCGACCTTGAACGTCGAGCCGACGGCGTGATTGAGGTCGCCGCCGAGCTCCCGCGGCTCGAACAGCACGACGTGGTGGCCCCGGTCGTGCAGGATCGCGGCGGCCCGCAGCCCGGCCGGGCCGCCGCCCGCGACGGCGACGCGCTTGGCGGCGGGCGCCGTCCCGATCGGGAAGCGGCCCTCCTCCACGACGGTCGGGTTGACGGTGCAGCCGACGCTGCGCTTGGACTCCAGGCCCCGCACCAGGCAGCCGTCGTTGCAGCGGATGCACGGGACGATCTCCAGGTGCCGTCCCGTGCGGGCCTTCTCGGGCCACTGCGGGTCGGCGAGCAGGGCGCGTCCGACCGAGACGAGGTCGGCGCTGCCCGAGGCGATGATCTCGTCGGCCACCTCCGGGGAGACGAGCGAGCCCGAGGCGATGACCGGGATCGACACGGCGGGCTTGATCTTCTCCCAGCCCCAGCGGTGCAGCTGGCGCGGCATGAACCAGGAACTGGCCTCGTAGTGCTGCAGGGCGTGGTGGCCGCCGGAGGCGTGGACGACGTCGACGCCGTGCTCCTCCAGCAGCCGGCACAGCTCGACGGTCTCCTCGATCGTGATGCCGTCCGGCTCGTAGTCGGTGACCGAGAGCCGGACGCTCAGCGGGAACTCGCGCGGCACGCGGGCGCGGACGCTGTCGACGATCTCCAGCAGGATGCGGCGGCGGTTCTCCGCGCCGCCGCCGTACTCGTCGGTCCGCTTGTTGGTGTGCGGGGACAGGAAGTTGGTGATCAGGTAGCCGTGCCCGGCGTGGATCTCCACGAGGTCGAAGCGCGCCGCGTGGGCCCGCGCCGCCGCCTCGCCGAAGCTGCGCACCACTCCCGCGATCTCGTCGGTGGTCATGGGGGTGGGCCGGACGCCGAACGGCATCTCGGCGACGTCCCAGGAGGAGTCCGACGCCGACTTCATGGGTGCGGTGCCGAGGAAGCGCTGGCGGCCGCTGTGCACGAGCTGCAGGCCGGCGCGGGCGCCGCCGGCCCGGATCTCGTCGGCGAGCCAGCCGAGGCCCGCGACGTGGTCCTGGTTGGCGGCGCCGGGCTGCCCGTGGATGGACTTGGCCGCGTCGTCGTCGACGTAGGTGTACTCGACCATGACGATGCCGGCGCCGCCCTCGCCGAGCGTCCGGTAGTGGTCGATCGTGCGCTGGGTGACGGTGCCGTCGGGGTTGCAGGTGCCGGTCGTGTTGGGCGACTTGACGATGCGGTTGCGGATCTTCAGGGTGCCGATCGTCACGGGCTGGAAGAGGCTGTCGAAAGCCATCGGTGCTCGCTTTCCTGGGTGTGTCCGGTAAGTCGGCGGCGGTCCGGTGGGTCAGCGGCGGCCGGCGAGGGTGGCGGTGGCGCAGCCGTCGCAGACGGGGGCGTCGCCGGCCGCGGGCTCGCGGTCCATCTCCAGGACGATGTAGGACTTCGCGCAGCGGTGGCACTCGGCCCGCGTCGCCGCGGCGTCCTCGACCTCCAGGCGCGGATCCGGCGCGGCGGGGCGGACGAGCGGGCGCGCCTTGACCACGACCGCGTACAGGACGACGCTGAGCACCAGTGCGACGGCGGGCGCGCCCTCGGCGAGCAGCGCGGGCACGCCGGGGCCCTCGGCGCAGTAGATGCCGGTCCCGGCCGCGATCACCCAGGCCGCCAGCCCCCAGGTGGCGCGGGGCAGCCGCAGCGCACGGAACTCCGGCCCGCGAGCGCGGTCCTCCGGCATGAGCGCGTAGTGGGTGAGGGCGATGCCGACCCAGCTGACGAGGAACACGCCCTGCCAGGTGAGCGCCCTGTTCAGGTAGCTGAAGACATCGGTGAGCATCAGCAGGAAGACCACGGCCGTGGTGGCGAGGACGAGGGGGATGCGTCCGAGCCGCCGTCCGGTCAGGCCGGCGATGAGGCGTTCCCAGTTCGAGGACGCCTGGTAGTAGTTCAGGCTGTTGATCCTGGCCTGCGACACGACGATGAGGACGAGCCCGGCGGCACCGAGGGTCGCGAGGATCGCCTCGACGACCCCCGTCTCGGCCGCCGGCCGGTCGGGGATGGCGGCGCGGACGAGGAAGATGCCCGCCGCTCCGTTGGCCGCGAACAGCAGGACGTAGAAGACCCAGCCGAAGGTGACGTGCTTGTGGAAGCGGTCGTCCTCGGACCTGGCGAAGCGGGCGAAGTCCACCGTGGTGGACATCGTGAGGTAGATGCCCATGTAGAGGATGACGCTCAGCAGCCAGCCCGGCATGGGACGGCCCTCCGGCGGCACGATGCCCTGGAAGGAGAGCCAGCCGTCGCCGTCGAACCTGACGGCGGCGACGACCACGGCGATGACGATGCCCACGAGGTAGAGGGGCAGCAGGACGCCGTTGAGGCGGGCCATCCACGTCTGCACGCCGCCGAGCATCAGCGGCAGCATGACCAGGGCGACGATCGCGTACCAGACCCGGACGTCCCAGCCGGGGGTGTAGTGCTCGAACGCGACGGCCAGGGTGCTGCTCTCGAACACCGCGTAGTAGGTGGTGTTCGCCGCGACCAGGAGGGCGGTGAGCGAGGCGCCCACGACGCCGAACATCCGCCGCGACAGCAGTGTGCTGTTGAGGCCGCTGCGCCGGGCCCACCCGGCGAGCAGCATGTTGATCAGGCTGTAGGTGACCACCGAGACGCCGATGGCGGTCAGCGCGGCGGACGTCCCGTAGAGGCCGGCGGCCAGGGCGCCGTAGAACAGCCAGACCATGGCGCTCAGCAGCGACCAGAAGGACATGGCGAGCTGCCAGCGCCCGACTCGGGCGGTGGCCGGGACGACGTGGCTGGTGTAGTCGTCCGCGCGCTGCTCGGCGACGACGTCTGGGTCGTCGGTGGTGCTCGTCCGCAGCGGCGGGAGGGTGTTTTCCGGGGCCAGCGACATGGTCGCTCCAAGGGCGAGAGGGGGGTGGGTGGTTCTGGCTATTCGGTTGGGAAATGCACTTGTGCGGCCTTGGCCCCCGCCCAGCCGCCTTACGTCTTCGCTGGTCAGGCCCTCAGTGCGGCCGGGTCCAGGTCGGTGCCGCCGGCGGGGCGGCCGATGCCGCGGACGCCGAACCCGCTGTCGGTCCACAGGCATTCGCCCGTGGTCAGCGGGGCCGCGTCGGAGGCGAGGTACACGAAGGCTCCGGCGTGGTCGCCCGGTTCGGGGATGAATCCCTGCGGGATGACCTGCTCCGCGCCCGGGAGGACGGCGTCGATCGGGTCCTGGTCGAGGGCGGCCAGGCCCTGCATGCGGGTCCTGCCCACGCCGATGGCCACGCCGTTCACCCGGATCCGCGGCGCGAACTCCCAGGCGAGCTGGCGGACGATGCCGAGGTTCGCGTGCTTGGTCGAGACGTACAGGACGCCGTCGTCGACCGCGCGGTAGCTGGCGATGGAGCAGGAGAAGATCATGTTGCCGCCGGTCTCCAGCAGCGCGGCCAGCGCCGCGCGTGCGCCCAGCAGGTACCCCTTGACGTTGATCGCGTAGATCTCGTCGATCGCCGCCTCCAGCCGGTCCAGCGGGATGCCGGCCAGCGGGAGGTTGCCCGCCCCGACGCCCGCGTTGCCGACGAACACGTCGAGCCGGCCGAAGGCGTCCACCGCCTCCCGGACGGCCCGCTGGTTGTCGGCCAGGCTCTCCGCCAGGCCGACCGTGGCGTGCACGTCGGCTCCGAACTCCGCCGCGACCGCCGCGGCGCCGTCGGCGTCGCGGTCCAGGACCGCGACCTTGGCTCCCGCCTCGACGTAGGCCTCCACCACCGCGCGCCCGATCCCGGCGGCACCGCCGGTGACCAGTGCGACCTTCCCTGCGAGCGCTCCCCCGCCGCCGTGGCGGCCGGGTACGTGACGTTCAGGCATGTACTGCTCCTCCGTTGACATCGATGACGGCTCCGGTCAGGAACCCGCCGCCCTCCCCCACCAGGGCCGGGACGAGTGAGGCGATCTCCTCGGGGGCGCCGAGCCGGCCGACGGGGATGTTCGCGGCCAGGTCTTTTTCCGCCACTCCGGAGGCGGCGAAGTAGTCGAGCAGATGCTCGGTGCGGACCGTTCCGGGGTTCAGCACGTTCGCGGTCACCCCGGTCCCCGCGACCTCGACGGCGAGCTGGCGGGTGAAGCCGACCAGGCCGGCCTTGGCCGCCACGTAGCCGATCGCGTTGCCCGCCTGCGGGGCGGCCGCGACGACGCTGCCGATGTTGAGGATGCGTCCCCAGCCGCGCCGCACCATCCCGTCCAGGACCGCCTGGCACATCAGGAACGGCACGGTGAGGTTCAGCTCGATCTGCCGGTCCCAGTCCTCGCGGGACGCGTCCGCGGTGGTCACGGCCTCGACGAAGCCGCCCGCGTTGTTGACGAGGATGTCGACGCGGCCCGCCGCCTCAATGAGCGCGTCGCGGCCGGCCGGGGTCGTCAGGTCGCCCGCGCAGGCGGTGGCGGTGCCCTGCGCGCTCAGCCGCGCGGCCTGCGCCGCGAGGCGCTCGCGGTCCCGGCCGCCGAGAACGACCGCGGCGCCCTCCGCGACGAGCGCCGCGGCGATCGCGGCGCCGATGCCGCGGCCGGCGCCGGTGACGACCGCGACCCGGCCGTGCAGCCGCCCGGTCACCCGGCGGTCCGCACGCGCCCGCCGGGGCGCGCGATGCCCCGGATTCCGAGGCCGCTGTCCGCGGTCACCATCGTGCCGGTCATCACGGCCGAGTCGGAGCGCGACGCCAGCAGGGTGAAGATGCCGCTGTAGGCGTCGATGCCCGGGATCTCCTGCAGCGGGAGCGCTTCCCTGGTCCCGTCGAGGACGGAGTCGGTCGCCGTCTGCCCGAGCGTGGACGTCCCTTTCAGGCGGGTGGGCGCGACGCCGGGCGCGACGCCGTTGACCCGCACGTCCGGAGCGAGCTCGTACGCGAGCTGCCGGACGAGGCCCTCGACGGCGTGCTTGGACGCCGTGTAGAGGACGCCGCCGCCCGCGGCGTTGGATCCGGCGAACGATCCGGTGAGGATGACCGAACCACGCGTCTCCACCAGCGCGTCCAGCGCGGCCCGGACGCCGAGGATGGGCGCCAGGACGTTCACCCCGAACAGCTCCTCGAAACCGGCCGCGAGCCGGTCGCCCGGGATGTCCTCCAGCGGGCGCGCGGCGTCGGTGATCCCGGCGTTGCCGACGAAGACGTCGAGCCGTCCCCAGGTGTCCAGCGCGGTCTGGACGGCCTGGACGTTGCCCTCCCAGGACCGGACGTCGGCGACGACCGGGACGACGCGGTCCCCCAGCTCGGCCTTGAGTTCGGTGACCTTCTCCGACACGTCCAGGGCGACGACGCGCGCCCCTTCGGCGGCGTACCGGGTGACGACGGCCCGGCCGATCCCGGAACCGGCCCCGGTGAAGACCACGACCTGCCCTTCCAGCGATCCCATCAGCAGCTCCTCTCCCATGTCCACGAGTGACCGTATCTGCATGCATGCAGAAGTAAATTCAAATTTGCATGCACATTACGGCGCCAAAAGCTCTTCGGTTCCGGCGAGCTGATGCGGCCGGGCCGGAACGGCGCTTCCACACTCATGTGCGATCTCCGATCGGGTCAGCGGGGCAGCATGCGGCGGGCGGCCCGCCGGACGCGGCGCTCCTCGTCCGGCAGGGTGAAGAGGGTGAGCTGCTCGTCGCCGGCGAGGCTCACGCGCAGGCAGCGCTGCTCCCACGGGGTGTCGACGGGCTCGTCCCGGACGGCGGCGCCCGCCGCGGCGAGCCGGGACGCGAGGGCGCGCAGCTCCGCCTCGTCGCCGACCTCGACGCGCAGGGCGTGGTCCCGGCCGTGCCGGGCTCCCGTCTCGGCGTCGTCGACGAAGTCCCATTGGGCCTCGTCGAACAGCTCGATCGCGGCGGGCGCGACGGCGAACAGGACGCCGCGCTGCCCGCCCGGGTGCGTCCACTCGTCCACGACGGGGAGGCCGAGGCCGTCCCGGTAGGTCCGGACGGCCGCGTCGAGGTCGCGGACGCGCAGGCAGATCCGCAGCTCGTCGAACGCGCGGCGGCTTCCGCCCGGATGCGCCGCCGGGCGGCTGACCAGCACGTAGACGTGCCCGTCGGGGGCGCGGAAATGCGACCACTCGGTTCCCCAGGAGGTCTCGACGCCCACGTGCACGTCGCCGATGAACGCGATGCCGTGGGACTCCAGTTCCTCGCGGGCGGCCCGGACGTCGTCCACGAGCAGCCCCGCGACCGGGTGGTCGAAGAAGGAGTGCTCGGTGTCGGACGGTTTGAAGACCTCGAAGGCGCCGCCGTCGGGCAGGTCGAACACGACCGCGTCCGGCTGGTCGAGGCCGACGGGGAGGCCGACGACGTCGGCGAGGAAGTGGCGCATGGATTCGAACTGCGGGGTCCGGGACCCGACCCATGCCATTCCGTGTACGCGCAAGGTTCCTCCGGCTCAGGCGTTGGCGGCGGGGACGGGAGCGTCCCCGGCCGGTTCGGATCGGACGGCCTTCGTGAAAGCGGTGTCGTTCTCGAGCCCGCTCGAAGGGGGTTATCGACATGTGCATGCAGAATCGGACTCATAAGTGCATGCACATGAGAGGAAAGATCAGCTCCGGTCGGCGAGCAGCCAGCCGGCCCCGGGAACGACCGGGTTGAGGCCGAGCTCGCGCAGCGTCCGCCACACGGTGGCGACCGACGCGGTCACCACCGGGATGTCGAACGCGTCCTGGATCCGCTGCACGACCGGCAGCGAGGGCATCTGCACGCACGCGCTCAGCACGAGCGCGTCGGCGCCGGAGGTGTCGACCTTCGCGGCGATGTCGACGAGGTTCGCCGGATCGAGCCGCCCGACCGCGAGGTTGTCGGACACCTCCAGGCTGACGGCGTCCTGCACCTCGACGCCCTCCGCCTCGATGTACTCGCAGACCGTCCCGGTCAGCGGCTTCATGTAGGGGGTGATGACGGAGACCTTCTTCGCGCCGAGGTGCTGGAGCCCCTCGACCAGCGCGCCCGCCGAGGTCAGCACCGGCGCCTTCCCCGCGACCGCCGACAGCCGCTCCTGGCTGACCCGGTGGTAGCCCGGCGAGTGCGCCATGATCGCGACGAGGCAGGCGTAGGCCATCACGTCCACGTCGGCGTCGGCGAGCTGCTCGGCGCAGACGAGGGACTGGTCGTCCATCGCGCGGAGCTGCTCGGGGTCGACGTGCTGCATCCGCATCCGCGCGGAGTGGAACGTGAACCGCTCCGGCGCGATCTCCTCGCGGGCCCGCAGCATCGCGGGGATCTCGGTCTCCATGGTGGTGTTCGAGCTGGGCACGATCATGCCGAAGCGGATCGCGGTCATGCGTTGTTCCTCTCCTCGCGGACGTGCCGCAGGTTGGACGTGGACAGGTTCAGCTCGGCGCGCAGCCCGGACCGCAGCCAGCCCAGCGTGCCCGGACGCTGGATCCGGCCGTCCGGCGTGGTGCCGAGCTCGATGCCGAGCCCGCGCGCCGCGAGCGGCAGGGGGCCGAAGACATGGTCGGGGTCCTGGTCGAGGACGAGCCCGAGCGCGGCGTCGATCAGGTGGAACTCCAGGATCTGCCGGGCGGACGGGGCGTCGCGGTCGCGCATCGCCTCCAGCAGCAGCCGGTCCAGCCGGGTGAAGTCCTCCGGCGCCTCGGGGTGGGACAGGTAGAGCCGCTGGTGCCGGTAGATCTTCAGGTGCAGCGACTCGGTCAGCTCCGCCCACGCCTTCGGGTAGCGGCCGAGCGCGGTGCGGTGGAAGCGGAGGTGCGCCTCCTGGAAGTCGCGGATGCGGCGCCCGTCGCCCTCCATCCGCTCCAGGTCGGCGTCCATCCGCGCCAGGTCGCCGGCGGTCAGCTCGGCCACGATCCCGGCGATCGTCGGCGGCTCCACCAGCAGCCGCAGGCCGTAGTACTGCTCGACGTGCGCGGCGCTGGTCGGCGCGACCTCCATGCCGCGGTTGGCCTCCGCGACCACGAGGCCGTCGGCCTCCAGCCGGTGCAGCGCCTCGCGCAGCGGCGTCCGCGACACCTCCAGCTCGGTGGCCAGCCCGCCCTGGGACAGCCGGAGGCCGGGGGCGTAGACGCCGTCGATGATCCGTTCCCGGAGCGTCTGGTAGATCGCGTCGACCGTGTTGCCGGGCCTGGTCTCGGTCATCGGCGCCCGTCCCCCTCGGTGTCCGACGCGCCGGTGTCCGACGCGCCTGTGTCCGGCTTGCCGGTGTCCGGGACGTGCCCGGCGCCCGCGGCGTCCTCGGAGCCGAGGGCGACCGCGAACAGCTGGGTGAACCGCTCCGGGTCCTGCCGCGCGATGATCTCCAGCTGCATGGCGTCCAGCAGGATGCGGTGGCCGTGCTTGGGCACGAGGACCTCCAGCCGCTCGCCCTGCCGCGTCCACACCTTGCGGATCCGGACGCCGGTGAACTCGTTGCCGATGCCGATGGGCTCGCCCGCGCGGACGACCCCCTCGGGCAGATCCGGTTCCGCGGTCATGTCCCGTCCCCCTCAGTCGCCGTAACTCAGTCGATCTTGATGGTGTCCGCGGGGACACCGTAGGCGTCCGGACGCACTCCGCGCAGCACCGGAAGCGTTTCCCGGCGGCGGGCCGCCTCGCCGAGATCGAGTTCGAGGACGCGGCTCGCGGCGGGCGCGGTGCCGAGGTCGGCCAGCACCTCCCCCCACGGCCCCGCGGCGAGGGCGTGGCCGTAGGTCGGGAACGCGTCGTCGTCGGCGCCCCGGACGGTCGCCGACGCCACCACGAAGGCGGAGTTCTCCACCGCGCGGGCCCGCAGCAGCAGCTCCCAGTGCGCCTCCCCCGTCCGCTGCGTGAACGCCGACGGGACGAGCAGCACCTCGGCGCCCGCCAGCGCCAGCGCCCGGTACAGCTCGGGGAAGCGCACGTCGTAGCAGATCGTCAGGCCGACGGTGGCGCCCGCGACCCGCAGCAGGACGGGGCGGTCGCCGGCCGTCTCGACGCCGGACGCCTCGAACGAGCGGCCGTCGATCCGCGCGTCGAACAGGTGGATCTTGTCGTAGCCGCCGGCGATCTCGCCGTCCGGGCCGATGACGAGCGCGGTGTTGCGGATGCCGCCGTCCACACGCCGTTTGAAGCCGCCGAGGACGACCGTCGACGCCGCCGTCTTCGCGGCCCGCCGCAGCGCCCCGATCTCCGGGGCGTCGACGGCCAGCGCCGCGTCCCGCATCTCGGTGTTGGTGCCGAGCATCAGCCCGTTCTCCGGGAGCAGGACGAGGTCGGCGCCCGCGCACTCGCCGATCATCGCGCACGCCGTGTCGACGTTGGCGGCGACGTCGCGGGTCGCGTGCCACTGGGTGAGGCCGACGGTCAGCGTCCGGTCAGGCATGCGCGTGCTCCTGCCCGGACGCGCGCCCGGCTCGCTCGGGGAGGGGCAGGTCGACGACCGTCCAGCCGCCGCCGGACGCCTCCATCGGCTCGTAGGCGAGCACCTCGGCGGGCACGCCCGGACCGACCAGCCCGAGCATGATGAGCCAGTTGAGGAACTCGTACTGGCCGTGGTCGAGCAGCGGGTAGGGCTCCAGGTTGCCGAGGTCGTTGCCGCGCCCGGCCTGGAGCATCTCCAGGATGTAGGTGTCGAACTCGACGTCCACGCCGCCGAACTTTCCCGGGTCGAGCCAGTGCGAGAGCCCGCCGGTCGCGAGCATCGCCACGCGCTCGCCCCGCGTCTCCAGGACCGTGCGCAGCACCTCGCCGAACGCCCGCGCGCCGAACGGCGAGAACGTCCGCGCCGGCTGCGTGATGATCGGGATGACCGGCAGGTCGGGGCGGGGCAGCACCTGCCGCAGCGGGACGATCAGCCCGTGGTCCAGGTCGATGCGGTCCGCCTCCTCGACCTCCATGCCCTCGGCGCGGACCGCGTCCACGATGGAGCGCGCGAAGCCGGGCGCGCCGGTCAGTGCGAGGTCCAGGTCGGGGCGCTTGAAGAACTCCATCGACCCGGTGTGGGACGCGCCGGTGCCGACGACGAACGCGCCCGTCCGGAAGCTCTGGAAATGGCAGTCGGCCGTGACGATCAGCACGTCGGGGTCGGCCGCGGCGATCCGCTCGCCGAGCCGCCGGTACCCCTCGGTGAGCCGGGCGACGCCGTCCGCCGGGTCGATCTCGGGGCGGGCCAGCAGGTCGGGGACGTGCGAGCAGCCGCCCGCGAACACCAGGGTCGCCGGGACGTCCGGGTCGGGCAGCGGCGCGGAGTGCTCCACGTGGAAGCGGCTCGCGCTGGTCGAGTCGCCGAGGTCGTCGGCGAACCACCGGCTGACCAGGATCGTGATGCCGTCCACGACCCCGGCCGAGCGGAGCCGGTCGCGCCGCCCGTCGGCGATGACCCCGGCCCACTCGGCGTCGAGCCCGAGCTCGGCGCCGACGCCGGGCGGGTCGGCGCGGAACCGGGCGAGCAGCGCGGTGTCGCGGCCGAGCGCCAGGATCGCCTGCTCGAGGACCTTCGCGTTCACCGCCATCTCATGCCTCCTCGCCCGTCAGCACCCCGTCGCGGACGACCGCGTGCCCGTCGATCTCGACGGTGCAGCCGCGCATCGGGATGTCCAGGTGCGCCGGGGTCTCGCGGCCCGCGAACCGGTTCGGGCCCGTCGACCACATGAAGTTCCCGGAGGTCGAGCGCAGCTCCTGCCCGTACAGCGAGCGCGGCTCGTACACCTCGAACGCCGACCAGCGGGCGATCGGGTGCACGCCCCAGCCCATGTGCGAGACGGCGTACACGTTCTCGTCGTCCCACGCGTCGAAGTAGTCGCGCAGGACGAACGCGTCGTTCCCGGCGCCCTTCACCTCGGTGATGAAGCCCTTCTCGATCGTCATCGTCACCGTGTCGCGGACCGCGCGCTGCCACGGGATCAGCACGTCGCCGGGCTGCAGGACGATCGTCCCCTCGGCGGTGCGGTCGTGCGGGAAGCACGCGACGAACCCGCTCGGCCAGTGGTCCCAGCGGCCCGGCTCGTCGACGTAGCCCCACTGGTGGGTGATCGGCAGGTCCTCGCCGGAGATGTCGGCGGTCAGGTCGGTGCCGGCGGCGGACGTCACCCGCAGCGTGCTCCCGGCCTTCAGCCGCCGGCCGCCCGCCTCGACGACCGCCCGCAGCTTCTCGTCGCCCATCAGGCGCTCCAGCACGTTGGCGGGCTCGGCGACGAACAGCATCCGCTTGCCGTTCCCGGTGATCCGGGTCCGGACGTCGGAGTGGATCAGGCCCTCCACCGTCACGTCGATGACGAGGTCGCACTCGGCGGCGGCCGCCAGCAGCGCCGCGACCTCCCGGCCGTCCGCCTCGTAGGGCGGCAGCAGCGGGTTGGACAGGCTCGACGCGGTCAGCACCAGCGCGCCCGCGCCGACGTCGCGCGCGGCGGCGACGGCCGCCTCCGCGTAGTCGGTCTTCTTGCCGAGCTCGGAGATCACCGCGACCGTCTCCGATGGCTTGAGCGCGCACAGCCGGTACTGGTCGACGAACAGTTCCCGCAGGGTCTTCGGCATGTCGTAGTCCTTTCTCAGAGGGTGGAGCGCAGCGCGCCGCCGTCGACCGCGAACGCCTCGCCGGTGACGAACCCGGCGGCGGGGGACAGCAGGTAGGCGGCGGCGCGGGCGATCTCGGCGGGCTCGGCCCAGCGGCCGAGCGGGATCGCGGACACGACCTTCGCGTGCTCCTCGTCCTCGGTCGTCCCGTTCGCCCTGGCCTTCGCGGCGGCGATGTTCCGCATCCGGTCGGTGCCGGTCGCCCCCGGCATCAGCTGGTTGACGCGGACGCCGTGCGGCGCCAGTTCCAGCGACATCTGCTTGGCCAGCGCCGACAGCAGCGACCGCATGGACGCCGACAGCACGCCTCCCGGCGCCGGCTGCTTCACCCAGGTCGAGGTGATGAACAGGATCGAGCCGCCGCCCTGCTCGGCCATCTGCCGGGCACCGGCGGACGCCAGCTGCACGGCGGGCCGGACGAGCTGGTCGTAGGCCAGCGTCCAGTCCTCCTGGACGGTCTCCAGGAACGGCATGATCTTCGGACCGGGGGTGTTGATGACGAGCGCGTCGAGCCGGCCGTGCGCGGCGACGACGTCGGGGACGAGCCGCTCCACGGCCGCCGGGTCCGACTGGTCCACCGGGTAGGGGGTGCGGCCCGGGGCGGCCTCCGGCTTGCGGGCGCTGACGGCGACGTCCGCGCCCTCGGCGGCGAGCAGGCCGGCGATGGCCGCGCCGATGCCGCGGCTCGCGGCGGTGACGAGCGCGACCTTGCCGCCCAGTTCGAGGTCCACGCTCAGTCCTCGATCGTGATGGCGGACTCGGGGCACTGCGCGGCGGCGCGGCGCGCGGCGTCCGGGTCGGCGGGGACGCCGTCGCCGATCACCGACGCGTAGCCCCAGTCGTCGAGCTGGAACAGGTCGGGGGCGATCTCCGCGCACGTGCCGTAGCCGCTGCACTTGGTCGCGTCGACGAACACCTTCATGTCAGGTCTCCTCTCGTCCGAGGTCTCGTTCGAAGCTGGTGGGGAACTCGGCGCGGACGGTCCGCGCCCATCCGGCGGCGCCGTCGAGGAACGCGCAGGCACCGCGTCCGGGGAGCGTCTCGCCCCAGCGCTGGAGGTTGCCGCGGTCCTTGTCGGTCGCCGTGCCGTCCTTCAGCGCCGCGAACACGTCGCGGATCGCGGCGGTGCCCTTGGCGCAGACGCCGCACTGCCGCGCCGACTCGCGGGCGTACCAGGCGGTGATGTCGGCGGCGACGGCGAGCGGGTCCGTCCCGGCGGGCAGCGCGGTGATCGCACCGCAGCCGAGCCCGGAGCCGGCCGCGCGCACCGCCTCGTAGGTGCAGGTCGTCCCGGTGTGGGACGGGCCGAGCAGCCCGCCGAACCAGCCGCCCATCACGAACCCGGCGGGTTCGCTGGTGAAGCCGCCCGCGTGGGCGAACAGCTCCGCGACGGTCAGGCCGAACGGCACCTCGTACACGCCGGGCGCCGCGCATGCGCCGGTCAGCGTGACAAGCGTGGTGCCGGGCGAGTCTTCGGTGCCGTTCTCGCGGTACGCGGCGGCGCCGTTCCGGGAGATCCACGCGGCGTGCGCGAGCGTCTCGACATTCGACACGAGCGTCGGGCGGCCGTCCACGCCGGAGTCGCACACGCGCGGCGGTCGGGCCAGCGGCAGCGCCGGGCCGCCGCCGATCGACCGGCACACGGCCGTCTCCTCCCCCGCCACGTAAGTCGGCTCGACGACGTGGACCTCCGGGACGGGCCCGTCGAGCGGGGGCATCTCCGCGATGGCGGCGCGCACCGCCGTGACCGTCTCCGCGTGGGAGAGGTAGACGACGGCGCGGTCCGCGCCGACCGTGCGGGCGGCGAGCAGCAGGCCGTCCAGCACCAGGTGCGGACGGTTCGTCAGCAGCCACCGGTCCTTGCGCGAGCTGGGCTCGCCCTCCTCGCCGTTCGCCACGACCACGCGCGGGCCGGGCGCGTCGGCGACCGCACGCCACTTGACGTGCGCGGGGAACCCGGCGCCGCCCCTTCCCCGCAGCCCGGCGGCCGCCAGCTCTGCGATCACGTCGCCGCACGCGGGAGGGTCGTACGTGCCGCGCCCGCGCTCGGCGGCGAGATCCAGGGGCCCCGGTGTGAGCAGCCGGGGGCCGGTCAGCGTCGTCGTCACCACCGTGCCAGCACCTCCTCCATCCCCACGACGTCGCCGTACTTGGCGTCGATGTCCAGCAGGTTCGCCTCGTGCGGGCCGGGCTCGCGGTCGCCGACGCACTCGCGCGGGACGAACACCGCGAGGTCCAGCGCGCAGGCGTCCACGGCGGTCGCTCGGACACAGCCGGACGTGGTCGCGCCGCACACGACGAGCGTGTCCACCCGCTCGGCCGCGAGCCGCGCGGCGAGGTCGGTGCCCGCGAACGCGGAGGCCGCCTTCTTGACGATCACCGGTTCGCGGACGGGCAGCCGCCCGTCCACCTCCACCCACCGCGACCCCAGGGTCAGGGCGCGGAGCGCGGGCATCTTGCGGAGCCACACGAGGCCGTCCAGGTCGTCCGGGGTGTAGGCGATCGTCGTGAGGAAGATCGGGACGCCCGCCGACTTCGCGCGCTCCAACAGCGTGCCGGTGCGCGCCACCACCGCGTCCAGGTCCGAGCCGGGCGGGCATTCGGGATCGGTGAACCCCTCGATGAGGTCCACCACGACCACCGCCGGACGATCGCCCCAGGCCAGCCGGCCGGCAAGGCCGCCGCGCCCGTACCGCTCCCGCGTCGCCGCGATCCAGTCGCTCATTCGAACGTCAGTTTCGGCCAGCTGCCGGGCTCGGCGCGCATCATGTCGGCGTAGAACCGGTACAGGTTGCGCTGGACGCCCTCCTCGTACCGCGTCCAGTACGCGATGCCGGGCCCCGGCCAGTCGGGGACCTCCTTCGCGATCCCGACGCCGGGCATCCCCATCTGGTAGTTCAGCTTGAAGTCGAGCAGGTCCGCCGCCACGGACCGGCCGGTGCGGCTGACCGTGATCCACGGCTCGGTGTCGTCCATCTCGAAGGCGCCGCCCATCGAGAACGTGCCGAGGCCCGCGCGGTACGCCCGGTCCTTCTGCTCGGGCGTCATGTTCTTGTACACGCAGAACCAGTTCCAGATCTCGACCTGGCCGACGCCGTGCGGCTGCCACGTCCGGATCGTCATCACGCCCGTCGGCGGATGGTGCGCGCCGTCCTCGGTCATCGGCAGCGCGAGGATCGAGAAGTTCGGGAAGACGTTCGCGACCATCACCCGCGAGCGGCGCGCGATGTCGAGCTGGTGCTCGCTGATCCGGGACGTGTCGAACGTCGCGGCGACGTCCTCGGGGAAGCCGAAGAACTTCGGGCCGGGCTCGTCCTCGGTCGGCGCCATCGAGAACGACAGCGAATGGCCCGGCGAGGCCTGGATGTGGTACCCCATCATGTTCTCCCGGAACGGGACGGGGAACGCGCCGATCTCCCACACCGACCGGTGCAGCGTGCCGAGGTGGTAGTCGTCGCCCGAGAAGTTGTCGCTGCCCGACTTCCAGTTCGCGTCGATCACGAACCGCTGCGGCGCGCCGATGATCTCGATGCCGTGCTCGTTCAGGCCGAACAGCAGGTCGAGGTACCAGGCCATGCCGCCGAGGTACTCCTCCAGCTCCGGCGCCGTCGGGTCGAGCGTCGCGAAGACCAGCCCGTGGTAGGAGCGGACGCGGGCGACCTTCGACAGCCCGTTGCCCTCCTTCGGCATCCCGCCGAACGCGTTCCGCCAGAGCGGGGCGCCGACCAGGTCGCCCTTCGTGTTGTACGTCCAGCCGTGGTACGGGCAGCGGAAGTGGGAGGTGTTGCCCGAGTCCGACCGGCACACCTGCACGCCGCGGTGCCGGCAGGCGTCGAACAGCACCTGGATCTCGCCCTGCTCGTCCCGGACGACGATGAAGTTGTCCTCGCCGATCTTGCGCAGGACGTAGTCGCCCTTCGCCTCGATCTCCGACTCGTGCGCCAGGTAGACCCAGCACCGGCCGAAGATCGACCGCAGCTCGCGGTCGTAGATCTCCTGGTCGCCGAAGATGCCGACCGGGACCTCGCCTCGCGCGACGCCCTCGGCGAGGTCGTCGAGGAGCTGCTCGCTCCGTGCCATCGCGTGCCCCCTCAGAAGAAGATGGAAAGGTTGTGGGTGCCGATCACGGTGAGGTCCAGCAGGACCTCGCGGCGCAGCAGGCGCAGCACGCCGTCCTCGCGGCGCAGCACGTCCCTGCGCTCGCCGGACAGCAGCTGCGGCTGCGTCTGCTCCTGCCGGGTGCGGTAGATCAGCAGGTTGCTGCGCACTCCGGCCTGCTCGCCGCCGAGGTCGGTGACCTTCACGTTGGTGACGAAGTGCCGGATCCGGGAGGGCGGGTCCTCGGCCCAGGCGTACGCGGTCTCGTTGCGGGCGACCCGGCTCTGCAGCGAACCGTACGACTCGTCGAGATGGAACGTTCCCGGCAGGAAGCCGGTCCCGCGCGCCCGCTCCACCGTCTGCCTCAGCGGCACCTGGTAGACGACGTCGCGGCTGACCATGCCCTCCAGCCACTCGCGTTCCCGGTAGTCGTCCAGCAACTCGGCCTCGACGTCCATCCAGTCGACGACCTCGTTGTAGAGCGCGCTGCCTGCCCGCGCCCGCACGCCGGTTCCCACCACGGCGGCCTCCCTTCCGAAGGTGCCCACACTTTTGCATACACTTTGAAGCGGTGGCAAGGGTCACAGGAAACGCCCAGGTAAATTCCTGGTCACCCCGCGTTCGACGATCGCGCGAGCATCATCCTTCAGGGACTGCGCCTGGCAGGACGGTGGACCAGCCGCCGTCCACGACCAGGTTGGCCCCGGTGATGTAGGTGGCCTCGTCGGAGGCGAGGAAGACGGCGGCGTTGACGACGTCGCTGGGATCGCCGAGGCGGCCGAGCGGGATGTGGCGCTGGATGGAGCGCATGGGGTGGTCGGGCGCGAGCAGGTCGCCGCGAGAGCCCGCGGTGTCGATCATTCCGGGACTGATGCAGTTCGCGCGCACCCGGTGCGGGGCGCCTTCGGCGGCCAGCTGGCGGGTGAGGGCGATGACGCCGCCCTTGGAAGCGGAATGCGCGGTGCGCTGGTTGGTCAGTGAGCCCGTCATGCCCGCAGTGGATCCGACCGTGATGATGCAGCCGCGTGCGGCGGTGAGGTAGGGCCAGGCGTGGTGGGCGCAGAGCCAGACGGAGTCGAGCTCGGCGCGCAGGGTGAAGGAGAAGTCGGCATAGGACTGGACGTCCACGGCACCGAAACGGACGGCTCCGGCGTTGGCGTAGAGGATGTCGATACGGCCGTGCTCGGCGACCGCGCGGGAGACCCACCCGCGGACCGACGCCTCATCGGTGACATCGAGCGGGCTCGCGTCGTCCATGACACCGCCTGCCTTGCGGACGAGCGCGGCGGTCTCGGCCGCTTCGCCGGCGAGCAGGTCGCCGCCCACCACCATGGCCCCCTCGGCCGCGAAGCGCAGGGCCGCCGCGCGCCCCTGACCGCGAGCGGTACCAGAGATCAACGCGACCTTCCCGGCCAGGCGGCCGGCATGCGAGCCAGGGGTCATCAACGTCCTCCTTGATATGTCCTAACTCTGACCTACGAGGAGACTCAAGCGGAAATCACTCCTGCGGATGGCAGTCATCCATGAGACCGATTCCCTGATCGGCCAGAAAGGCATGATGATCGGTTCTTTTGCGGAGCAAAGATAAGCCTTAACCGAACACCGAATTGACCTAGATAGCCCAGATATCGACGCTGGCATCGTGGTCGCCCCCGAGCGGCCGGTTTGTGGCAGAGTTGCGGGATGCCTGCCGCGCGGTATGGGATGGATGCGCCTTACGGGTTCGGCTTCGTGGGCTTGGTCGTGCTCGGGTTCTGGGGCACCGGGCTGGTGATGGTGGTCACCGCCGATCTGGCCGCCGCGCTGCCTGCGCTGGTGTCCGGCACCCTGCTGGCGGGATGCCTGGCCCTGAGCCTGCACGCCACCCTGCGCGGCAAGTTCCTGGTCTGGCGAGAGGTGCTGGACGAGCTGGACCTGCGTGGCGACGAACGGCTGCTCGACCTCGGCTGCGGACGCGGCGCCGTGCTGCTGGCCGCCGCCCGGCGCCTCCCGCAGGGGCGGGCGGTCGGCGTGGACCTGTGGCGCGGACGGGACCAGTCGGGCAACACCCCGGCGGCGACCCTGCGCAACGCCCGCGCCGAAGGCGTCGCCGACCGCGTTCGCGTGCAAGGAGGTGACCTGCGCAGACTCCCGTACGCGGAGGCGAGCTTCGACCTGGTCGTGTCCAGCCTGACGGTGCACACCATCTTCGGCTCGGACGCCCGCGCCCAGGCGATCACCGAGGCGTACCGGGTGCTGCGGCCGGGCGGCCGCCTGCTGATCGCCGACCTGGCGCGGACGCCCCGCCAGTACGCCGCGGTGCTGGCCCGGCTGAACGCCCAGGACATTCGCGTGCGCGGCCTCGGCTGGCGCGCGTGGTGGGGCAGCCCGTGGGTCCCGACCCGCCTCGTCACCGCCCGCAAACCGGCCACCCCCTGACGCAGCGGAGCGCCGGCTTCCAAAAGGTTCTGGCGTTTTCCGGTACGGGTTCGGGGAATGGCGTAATTCCGTTCTCGTGGAGGACGGCTCGGGGTTCCCTGTGCCGAGCACGTTAATTCGGTGTTAAATCCGCAATTCACCTGGCGCCGTGTTCGCTTCCGGCCAGTAGGGTCCGGAGCGTGCTGATCAGCCCACATGAGCAGGAGCGCCTGCTGCTGCACGTCGCCGCGTCGGTCGCGCAGGAGCGCCGCGCTCGCGGCCTGCGGCTCAACCATCCGGAGGCGACCGCGGTCATCGCGGTCCACGTGCTGGAGGGCGCGAGGGACGGGCGGTCGGTCGCCGAGCTGATGGAGTCCGGCCGGACGGTGCTGACACGGGAGGACGTCATGGAAGGCATTCCGGAGATGCTCGACTCGGTGCAGGTCGAGGCGACGTTCCCCGACGGCACCAAGCTCGTCACCGTCCACCGGCCGATCCCGTGAGCGGGCGTCCCCTCGTTCCGGGCGAGGTCGTCCCGGGTGACGGGCCGCCGGTCGCGCTCAACCCCGGCCGGCCGCGCACGGCCGTCACCGTCGTCAACACGGGCGACCGGCCCGTCCAGGTCGGGTCGCACTACCACTTCGCGGTGGCGAACCCGGCGTTGGAGTTCGACCGGTCCGCGGCCTGGGGACACCGGCTCGACGTCCCGGCGGGCACGTCGGTGCGGTTCGAGCCCGGCCTGACCCGGGAGGTCGCGCTGGTGCCGCTGGCCGGGAACCGGGTGGTGCCGGGTCTGCGGCCCGAGCAGGCCGGAGCGCTGGATGGCTGACCTGTCGCGGGCCCGGTACGCGCAGCTGTACGGCCCCACGGTCGGCGACCGGATCCGGCTGGCCGACACCGACCTGTTCATCGAGGTGACCGAGGACCGGAGCCGCGGCGCGGGAGCCGGCGACGAGGTGGTCTTCGGGGGCGGCAAGGTGATCCGCGAATCGATGGGGCAGGCGCGCACCACGCGCGCGGACGGTGCCCTCGATCTGGTCGTCACCGGGGCCGTGGTGCTCGACCACTGGGGTGTCGTCAAGGCCGACGTCGGGATCCGGGACGGCAGGATCGTCGCGCTCGGCAAGGCCGGCAACCCCGACACGATGGACGGCGTCCACCCGGACCTGGTGATCGGGCCGTCCACCGAGGTGCTGGCGGGCAACGGCCGCATCCTGACCGCCGGGGCGGTCGACTCCCACGTCCACCTCATCTGCCCGCAGCTGCTGGACGAGGCGCTCGGCGCCGGGGTCACGACCGTGATCGGCGGCGGGACGGGCCCGGCGGAGGGGACGAAGGCCACGACCGTGACCGGTGCCTGGTACCTGGCCCGGATGCTGGAGTCGCTCGACTCGTGGCCGGTGAACGTCGCGCTCCTCGGCAAGGGCAACACGGTCGGCGAGGAGGCGCTGTGGGAGCAGCTGCGCGCCGGAGCGTCCGGCTTCAAGCTGCATGAGGACTGGGGTTCGACCCCGGCGGCCATCGACGCCTGCCTGCGCGTCGCGGACGCGTCCGGGGTGCAGGTCGCCCTGCACTCCGACACCTTGAACGAGGCGGGGTACGTCGAGTCGACGCTCGGCGCCATCGCCGGCCGGTCGATCCACGCGTACCACACCGAGGGCGCGGGCGGCGGGCACGCGCCCGACATCATCACCATCGCCGCGCATCCCAACGTGCTGCCCTCCTCCACCAACCCGACCCGGCCGCACACCGTCAACACCCTCGACGAGCACCTCGACATGCTCATGGTGTGCCACCACCTGAACCCGTCCGTGCCCGAGGACCTGGCCTTCGCCGAGTCGCGCATCCGGCCGACGACCATGGCCGCCGAGGACGTCCTGCACGACCTCGGCGCCATCGCGATGATCGGCTCGGACTCGCAGGCCATGGGACGGATCGGCGAGACGGTGATCCGCACCTGGCATACCGCGCACGTCATGAAGCTCCGCCGCGGCTCCCCGGGCGGGGGCGGCGCCGCGGAGCCGGCCGACAACCTGCGGGCCCGCCGCTACGTCGCCAAGTACACGATCAACCCGGCCATCGCGCACGGGCTCGACGGCGAGATCGGCTCGGTGGAGCCGGGCAAGCTCGCCGACCTGGTGCTGTGGCATCCCGCCTTCTTCGGCGTCCGCCCGCAGGTAGTCCTGAAGGGCGGGGTCATCGCCTGGGCGGCGATGGGCGACGCCAACGCGTCGATCCCGACGCCGCAGCCGGTGCTGCCCCGGCCGATGTTCGGTGCCGCGCCGCGCACCGCCGCCGCCACCTCGGTGCACTTCGTGGCCCCCGCCGCCATCGACGCGGGCCTGGCCGGCCGGCTCGAGGTCGACCGCGCTCTGGTGCCGGTCAAGGACACCCGCCTGGTGGGCAAGGCGGACATGGTGCTCAACGACGCGCTCCCCCGGATCGACGTCGACCCGGACACCTTCACGGTGTCGATCGACGGCGACGAGGTCGAGCCCGCCCCCGCGACCGAGCTGCCGATGGCGCAGCGCTACTTCCTGTTCTGATGGCCCTGCCCGCATCGCTGCTGCTCCTCGCCGACTCGCGGCTCCCGGCGGGCGGCCACGCCCACTCCGGCGGGCTGGAACCGGCGGCGGAGGCCGGTGCGGTCACCGACCTTCCGACGCTCACGGCCTTCCTGCGCGGACGCCTCGCCACCACCGGACTTGTCGCCGCCGCGCTCTCGGCCGCCGCCTGCGGCCACGCGGCCCGCGCCGTGGAGGGAGCGGCGCATACGCGCCGCGGGGACGGGGGCCTTGGCGGGGACGAGGGATGGTCGGTGCTCGACGCCGAAGCCGACGCCCGGATGCCGTCGCCCGCCGGGCGCCGGGCCTCCCGGGCCCAGGGCCGGTCGCTGCTGCGCGCCGTCCGCGAGATGTCGCCGCACCCGGTGCTGGACGCCCTCGCGGCCTTCTCCGCACCGCACCACCCCCTCGTCCTCGGCGCCGCCGTCGCCGTCACCGGCGGCTCCCCCGCCTACGCCGCCTCGATCGGCGCGTACGGGGCGGTCACCGGCCCCGCGTCCGCGGCCGTGCGCCTGCTCGGACTCGACCCGCTGGCCGTGCACCGCGCACTGGCGGAGCTGGCACCGCAGGTGGACGCGGTCGCCGCCGAGGCCGCCGGACACGCGCGCGGTGATCCCCGGGACCTTCCGGCCGCGTCGGCACCCGCCCTCGACATCTTCGCCGAACTGCACCTCCAGGCGGACCTGCGCCTGTTCGAATCCTGACCCCGCGGCACAGACCACCACCCACGGCCACCACGAGCAGGGCGGCGATCGTCCCGGCCGGGACGCGCCGCCAGAGAGGACGCCACGATGGGCGCGAACCACGATCACGATCCCCACCCGGCGCCGCCGGCCCGCGGGCGGGCCCTGCGGCTGGGCGTCGGCGGTCCGGTCGGCAGCGGCAAGACCGCGCTGGTCGCGGCGCTGTGCCGGACGCTCCGCGACGACCTCCGCCTCGCCGTGGTGACCAACGACATCTACACGACCGAGGACGCCGACTTCCTGCGCCGCAACGCGGTGCTGTCGGACGACCGGATCGCCGCCGTCCGGACCGGATGCTGCCCGCACACGGCCATCCGCGACGACATCTCCGCCAACCTCGACGCCGTCGAGTCGCTGGAGCGGCGGCACGCGCCGCTCGACCTCGTCATCGTGGAGAGCGGCGGCGACAACCTCACCGCGACGTTCAGCCGGGGGCTCGTCGACCGGCAGATCTTCGTCCTCGACGTCTCCGGCGGCGACAAGGTCCCGCGCAAAGGGGGGCCCGGGGTGAGCGGCGCGGACCTGCTGGTCGTCAACAAGACCGACCTGGCCCCGCTCGTCGGCGCCGACCTCGGCGTGATGGACCGCGACGCGGCGCGGGTGCGCCGCGGAAAGCCGGTGATCTTCAGTTCGCTGCGGGAGCGCCCCGGCGCTCCGGAGGTGGCCGGCTGGGTCCGGTCCGTCCTCGCCGAGACGCACGAGGCCCGGTCCGCGGCGGGCGCCGCGCGGGCGGCGGCCGCGCCCGGGGCTCCGTGACCCGGCACTACACGGCGCGCGCCGCCGTCCACGCCGAACTCGGCGCCGACGGGCGGACCCGGCTGGCGACGCTGCGCTCCGACGGTCCGTACGCGCTGCGCGCCGCCCCGGACGCCGTCTACCTGGTCGGGGCCGCCGCGGGACCCCTCGGAGGGGACGAGCTGCACCTCGAACTGGAGGTCGCGGCGGGCGCCGTCCTGGCCGTCCGGTCCGTCGCGAGCGCGTTGCTGCTCCCCGGCGACGGCGAGTCCGGAGCGCACGTGCGGGCCGAGGTCGGGCCGGGCGGGCACCTGGACCTCGCCTTGGAGCCGGCGGTCGCGGCGGCAGGATGCCACCACCGTTCGGTCACCGAGATCACGCTCGCGGACGGCGCCACCCTGCGATGGCGCGAGGAGCTCGTCCTCGGCCGGCACGGCGAACCGCCGGGCCGCTACACGGCCCGCGTCGACGTCACCCACGGCGGCGACCCGGTCCTGCGGCATGAGCTGCGGCTGCCCGACCGCACCCTGCATACCAGCGGCGCGGTCCTGGGCGGCGCGCGCTGCACCGGAAGCGTGCTGCTCGTCGGTCCCGGACTGGCGAAGGAGCCCCATGCCGCCGAAGGGCTCGCGGTCATGCCGCTCGCGGGACCGGGGGTCCTGGTCACCGCGCTCGCGGCCGACTCCGCGGCGCTCCGCCGCCGGCTCGTCCACGGCGAGAGCCTCGCGAGCGGTTGAGAACACACACCAGGGCCGGCACCGGGCAGGTCCCGCCGGTGAGGTTCAGTTGACGCACCGGATACAGAGCAGAATTACCGAGGACACAGCTCGCGGCTTGCATTAACCCGACTCACACGGTGAGCGATCCGCCCACCGGTTTCGGGGCCTGTCCGCAAGGAGTGGTACGTGCTCAGGAAATCTCTGCCGGTATTGGCCTCCCTGGCCGCCGCGACGCTGCTGTCCTCGCCGCCTGCGGTGATTCGGAATCCTCGGGAGGAACGGCGGCGGCGAGCGGGAACACCATCAAGGTCGGTGTCCTGCACTCGCTGAGCGGGACCATGGCCATCAGCGAGGTCACCGTCAAGAATTCCGAGCTGATGGCGATCGACGAGATCAACGCCGCCGGCGGAGTGCTCGGCAAGAAGCTCCAGCCGGTCGTCGAGGACGGCGCCTCCGACTGGCCCACCTTCGCCGAGAAGGCCCAGAAGCTCATCCGCAAGGACAAGGTCGCGACCGTCTTCGGCGGCTGGACGTCGGCCAGCCGCAAGGCGATGCTGCCGGTCTTCGAACGCAACAAGGCACTCCTGTGGTATCCGGTGCAATACGAGGGCCTGGAAAGCTCGCCGTACATCTATTACACCGGCGCGACCACCAACCAGCAGATCGTGCCCGCCCTGGACTACCTCAAGGAGAAGGGCAAGAAGAAGATATTCCTCGTCGGCAGCGACTACGTCTTCCCACGCACCGCGAACAAGGAGATCAAGGCCTACGCCAAAGCCAATGGCATGACCATTCTCGGCGAGGAGTACACCCCGCTGGGTGCGACGGAGTACAGCACGCTCGTCAACAAGGTCATGCAGGCGAAGCCGGACGCGGTGTTCAACACCCTCAACGGGGACAGCAACGTCGCGTTCTTCAAGCAGCTCAAGAGCGCCGGCGCGACGGCGTCCTCCCTTCCGGTGATGTCGGTGAGCATCGCCGAGGAGGAGGTCAAGGGGATCGGCGTGGACAACGTCGCGGGCCAGCTCGTCGCCTGGAACTACTACATGACGACCCCGGGCAAGACCAACGAGACGTTCGTGAAGGCGTTCAAGGCCAAGTACGGCGCGGACAAGGTGACCTCCGACCCGATGGAGGCGGGCTACAACGCCGTCAAGCTGTGGGCGGCGGCCGTCCAGAAGGCCGGGACGACCGAGGTCGAGGCGGTGAAGAAGGCCGCGGGCGGCATCTCCCTCGACCTGCCGGAAGGCAAGGTGACGATCGACGGCGCCAACCACCACATGTACAAGACCGCCCGCATCGGCGTGATCCAGCCCGACGGCACGATCAAGGAGGTGTGGGACTCCGGCAAGCCGATCGCACCGGACCCCTACCTCAAGAGCTACCCGTGGGCCGCCGGCCTGTCCTGACCCGTCCCGCCGCCGTCATCGGGCGGCCCCGGCCCGCCCAATGACGGCGCGGCCCGGCGGACCCGCCGACCACGGGCACCGAGGAGTCGCATGGAAGCCCTGCTCAGCCAGTTGCCGATCGGCCTCAGCATCGCAGCCGTCCTGATGCTGGTGGCCCTCGGCCTGACCTTCACCTTCGGCCAGATGGGCGTGATCAACATGGCCCACGGCGAGTTCATGATGGCGGGCGCCTACACGGCGTACGTCCTGCAGGACTGGACCGGAAGAGAGGCGGTCCTGGCGGCGCTCCCGGTCGCGTTCGCCGTCGCCGGCGCGATGGGCCTGGTCCTGGAGCGGGCGGCCGTCCGCCGCTTCTACGGCCGGCCGCTCGACACGCTGCTGCTCACCTGGGGGGTCAGCCTCGTCCTCCAGCAGCTCGCGCGCGACATCTTCGGCGCGCCGAACGTCCAGGTGCGCGCCCCCGGCTGGCTGGACGGCGGCGTCCGGATGTTCGGGTCGCAGCTGCCCTACACCCGGCTGTTCATCATCGTCCTCGCCGCGGTCTCGGCGCTCGCGATCTGGGCGTACCAGAGCAGGACGCGGCAGGGCCGGCGGATGCGCTCGGTGATGCAGAACCGCCAGCTCGCCGCGTGCAGCGGCATCGACACCGGACGGGTCGACCAGATCACCTTCTTCATCGGGTCCGGCCTCGCCGGGATCGCGGGCGTCGCGCTGACGCTGATCGGCCCGATCGGCCCCAACCTCGGCACCTACTACATCGTCGACGCCTTCCTGGTCGTGGTCGCCGGCGGCCTCGGCCGGCTCCGCGGCGCGGTCATCGCCGCGCTGGCCCTCGGCCTGCTGGACTCCTACGCCGAGTTCTGGACCGACGCCAGCCTGGCCAAGGTGATCGGCTTCGCGGCGATCGTGGTGTTCCTGCAGGCGCGCCCGCAGGGGCTGTTCGTCCTGCGCAGCCGGGCGCTGACATGACCGCCCGGCTGCGCGGACCCGCGCTCTTCACGGCCGTCGCGCTGCTGGTCCTCGTGGTCGCGCCGGCCGTCCTGGACCCGTTCCGGCTGGGCCTGCTCGCCAAGTACCTGTGCTTCGCGATCGCCGCGCTCGGCATCGGGCTCGCCTGGGGCCAGGGCGGCATGCTCACCCTCGGGCAGGGCGTGTTCTTCGGGCTCGGCGGCTACTCGATGGCGATGTACCTCAAGCTCCACGACGCCGGCCCCGGCAACCTCCCCGACTTCATGGTCTGGAGCGGTGTGGAGCGGCTGCCGCTGCTGTGGAAGCCCTTCTCCAATCCCGTGTTCGCCATCGCCGCCGCGGTGGTCGTGCCCGCCGCCGCGGCCGCGCTGCTCGGACTCCTGGTGTTCCGCCAGCGCGTGCGCGGCGCCTACTTCGCCATTCTCAGCCAGGCGCTGGCCGCCGCCTTCACGATCTGGCTCGTCGGCCAGCAGGGCCTCACCGGCGGCACCAACGGGCTCACCCACTTCTACGACGTCTTCGGCCGGGACCCGGAGACCGACAGCGCCAAACGGATCTTCTACTTCGTGGTGGCCCTCGTGCTCGGCGCCCTGTACCTCCTGGCCCGCCAGCTGATGAAGAGCCGCTTCGGCCGGCTGCTGGTCGCGGTGCGCGACGGCGAGGACCGGGTCCGGTTCCTCGGCTACAACCCCGCCACCGTCAAGACCGTCGCCTTCGCGGTCTCCGCCGCGATGGCGGGCATCGCCGGCGCCCTGTACGTGCCGGTCGTCGGCATCATCTCGCCCTCGCTGCTCGGCGTCGTCCCGTCCATCGAGCTCGTCGTCGCGGTCGCCATCGGCGGACGGTTCTCGCTGGCCGGGGCGGCCCTCGGCGGGGTCCTGCTGAACTGGGCGCACACCACCTTCAGCGAGCAGTACCCGAGCGGCTGGGTCTACCTGCAGGGCCTGATGTTCATCCTGGTCATCATGGTGGCCCCCGGCGGCGTCGCCGGTGCCGCCCGCTGGGCCGCCGAGGCGATCGCACGGCGCCGGACGGGCCGCGGTCCGTCCTCCGCCCCGGAACCGGCGGAGCCCACGCACGGACAGAAGGAGGTGGCCACTCCATGACTTCCCCCTCCCCTCCCGCCTCCGCGACGGTGGCCCCCGCTCTGCTGGAGATCCGCGGGCTGGAGGTCGTCTTCGGCGGGTTCCGCGCCCTCACCGGCGTCGACCTCACCGTGCGGCAGGGCGAGCTCCGCTTCCTGATCGGGCCCAACGGGGCCGGGAAGACCACGCTGATCGACGTCATCACCGGCCTGACCCGGCCGGCGAGCGGATCGGTGGCCTTCGCCGGCACCTCCCTGCTGGGACGGCGCGAGCACCGCATCGTGCGCCTCGGAATCGGGCGGACGTTCCAGACCTCCGTGGTCTTCGAGGAGCTCACGGTGGCCGAGAACATCGACCTCGCCGCCTGCTTCCGCCGCCCGCTGCCCACGCTGCTCCGGCAGCGGCGCGGCACGTCCGAGACCGTCGCGACCGCGCTGGAGCGGACCGGGCTGGCCGGCATCGCGGACCGGCCCGCCGGAGTGCTGTCGCACGGCCAGCGGCAGTGGCTGGAGATCGGCATGCTGATCGCGCAGCGGCCCCGGTTGCTGCTGCTCGACGAACCCGTGGCGGGCATGAGCCGCACCGAACGCGACCGGACGGGCGAGCTGCTCGTCGAGATCGCGAAGGACCACACGGTCATCGTCGTCGAGCACGACATGGAGTTCCTCCGGCGGTACGCGTCCCAGGTGACCGTCCTGCACGAGGGCAGCGTGCTCATGGAAGGGGACGTCGCCGCCGTCCAGGCCGACGCCCGCGTCCAGGAGGTCTATCTCGGCCGCCCGAGAGAAGAGAAGACGCCATGAGCGAGGAGCGGGCGCCGCTCCAGGCGGCGGGCGACGGCCTCAGCACGAACGGAGAGACGGCATGGCCGAGATGATGCTCCAGGTCAGCGGGCTGCAGGCCGCGTACGGAAGGTCCCAGGTGCTGTTCGGGGTGGACCTGACGGTACGGCAGGGCGAACTCGTCACGGTCATGGGCCGCAACGGGGTCGGGAAGACCACCCTGCTCAACTCGATCATGGGCCTCCTTCCCCCGACGGCCGGCACGGTCACCTTCGACGGCACCGACGTGACGCGGACGCGCACCTTCCAGCGCGTCCGCTCGGGCATGGGCTACGTGCCGCAAGGGCACGAGACGTTCCCGCAGCTCACCGTCTGGGAGAACCTCCAGGTGACCCTGGAGGCGACAGGACCGGCCGACCGGACCGCCGTCGACGACGCCCTGGAGGTCTTCCCGCGGCTGACCGGGCTGCTGAAACGCCGGGCCGGCTTCCTGTCGGGCGGGCAGCAGCAGCAACTCGCGATCGCCCGCGCCCTGGTGACCCGGCCACGCCTCCTCATCCTCGACGAGCCGACCGAGGGCGTCCAGCCGTCGATCATCCGCGAGATCGAGGAGGCCATCGAGCAACTCCACAGGGACCGCGGGCTCGCGGTCCTGCTCGTCGAGCAGTACTTCGACCTGGCCCTCCGCCTGGCCGACGCCTTCGTCATCCTCGACGGCGGCACGGTCCGGCACTCCGGCACGGCCGCCGACCTGCACACCGACGAGGTCAAGAACCTCCTCGCCGTCTGATGCCGGAACGGCTCGGTCCGCGCCTTCGGCCGTCCTGGTCACGCCTTGAGCCCACCGCGCCACCTCAGGCGTTACGTGGTTACGACACTGGCGAAATATGCCGGAAACGGTCATCCGATTTCCTCACCGTTCATGATCTACAAGCGGAGGAGGGCCGATGGGCCTACCGTCGGATGACGATCTCGACGCCTTCATCACGGCGCGGCTGGCGCTGGCGGGGGTCGATCTGAACCAGCTTCCCGAGTCGCCCGATGCCACGACCGGCGCGCCGTCGCGCGCGCAGGCCATGGAGTACCTGCGGACGTTCCTCGCCGGCGCGAAGAGCGGCGGCGCGCGGCCCGGCGGACGGCCCGCCGCGATCGGCGGCTGGCGGCCGCCGGCGGACGGCCCGGACTCCGCCGCGCTGTCGCAGCAGGCCGATCCGCCACTGGAGTACCCCTCGATCACCACGGCCTGGACGGCGACCCGATGAGCCGCTCGGTCTCCCGCCGGCTGTTCCTGGCGCGTTCGAGCGCGGTGACCGCCGCCGCGGCCCTGGCGACCGCGCCCGGCACGACGCCGGCCCTCGCCACCACCCGCCGGCTGACGATCCCCGACGTCCCGGTACGTCCGGAGGCGGCGGCCGATCCCACCGAGGCGACCCTGGCGGAGGCGGCCACGCTGCTCCGCCGCCGCAAGATCAGCGCGGTGCGGCTCGTCCAGGCGCACCTGGACCGCATCACCGCCTACGACGGCACCTACCAGGCGTTCGTCACCGTGACCGGGGAGCAGGCGCTCGCCGCCGCGAGGAGAGCCGATCGGCAGCGCGGCGGCCCGCTCTCCGGCATCCCCCTGTGCATCAAGGACAACTACTTCACCGCCGGGGTCCGGACGACCGCGAACTCGTTCATCTTCGACCAGTTCGTTCCCGGCTATGACGCGACGGGTGTCGCCCGGCTGAAGAACGCGGGCGGGATCGTCATCGGCAAGGGGCAGATGGGGCCGCTGGCCACCACCCGGGCGACGACCCCCGACGGCCGGATCACGACCGTCAACGCCTGGACGCCCACCGACCCCTCGGTCGATCCCGGCGGCTCCTCGACCGGCCCCGCCTGCGCCGTGGCCGCACGGATGGCCACCTCGTCGATCGGCACGCAGACCGGCGGCAGCATTGTGCTGCCCTCGAACCAGCAGAACCTGACCGGGCTCAAGCCCACCATGGGCCGCACCTCGATCTATGGGGTCATCCCCCTGTCGTTCACCCGCGACCACAGCGGACCGCTCGCCCGCGACGCCCTGGACGCCGCGATCATGATGACGGTGCTCGCCGGGCCCGACCCCCATGACGTGCGGACCCTCGGCCTGCCCGCGGTGCCCGACCTCGTCCGCGCGGCCACGCCCGTGCGCGCCAACGGCAAGGTCCGGCTGCGGCGCACCACGCGCATCGGCGTCCCCCCGGACTACCTGACCGGAGTAAGCGCGCCGGTGCTCGCGCTGCGCAAGACGTTCCTCGCCGCCCTGGACGCGATCCCCGGGGCGCGGACCGTCCCGGTCTCCTACCCCGACGACTGGTCCCTGCTGACGGGGGCGTTCAACGACGTGCGCCTGTCCGAGCGGACCGAACCGTTCCGGCCCTGGCTGCAGAAGGACCTCAAGCTGTTCGGAGTCTCGGTCCTGAGTTGGCTCGGCGGCCTGATGCTGTCCGGCGACGAGTGGATCACCGGGCAGCGCGCCAAGACCCACCTGCTCCACCAGGTCCTCGACGGGCTGCTGAACGACTGCGATGTCCTCCTGCAGACCGGTCCGGTCCCCTTCGACATCCTCGGGCTGCCCGAGATCGGCTTCCCGATCGGATTCGATTCCGGAGTGCCTGTCGGCACGATCCTCGGTGGCGGCCCGTACGAGGAGGACCGGCTCCTGGAAGTGGTGGCGGCCTACCAGGCCGTCACGGACTGGCACTGGCGCCGTCCCGCCGACCCGCCCCAGTCCAAGCTGAGGACCATGGCCGCACGACCACGAATCGACGCCGTCACCGCCGCCCGCCAGAGCGCCTGAACAAAACGCCCCATAGAACGAGGCCCGGGACCAGCCACGGTCCCGGGCCAGCGCGCAACGGCCTGTTGCCGATCGAGCCAGGCTAGCCGCGCCAGCCCGTGACGGGTCAGGACGCAGTGCACGGTGGAGGGCGCTATGCCCAGGATCGCCCCGATGCGGGCCGGGCCGAGTTTGCGGTCGCGGCGCAGCCGGCACACATCGTTTGCCGCCAACGTGGGAGTGCGGCGGGCAATGGTGTGCGGACGGGAGGTCGCCAGACGTAACGCTCAGTAGTGGCTTGCCTGGCGAGCCGACGCTGCAAGCCTCCTACCGCCGCGCCGTCGTCCGTTCTGACGTGTGGCACCTCCCAGTTGGCACGGCCGACAGGGAAGAGGCTCGTCCGAGACGAGCCCGCGCGATTCACCCCATTCGGAGGAGATTCGCGGCTGGATCGCCTGGCCTTCGCCAGCGGCGCCGGTTGCGGCGAGGTGCGTATGCTGGCTGGTAGGTGGCGGTGCGGTGCCAGGGAAGGTCTGCCACATGAGCGCCGAACCGTCCGGGGTTCACCGGCTCGGGCCACCGTCTCGGCCACGGCGTCGCACCCTCTACCGGGCGAGCCAGGAGTGGGCCGCTCCACGCCTGAAGGCGGTCAAGGAGAACCCGCTGTGGACCCGGATGACGGCGGTCGACTTCTTCGGCAACTCCATCCAGCTGGCCGCGCTGGCGATCCTGTGCTTCTTCCCGTTCCTCATCGTGATCACCACGGCGGCCGGTCAGGACACCGCCACCGTCGTCACCCATTGGCTGGGCCTGGACGAACCGGCCTCGCACGCCGTGGCCGGCCTGTTCGCCGCCACCCCCGCCACCGGATCCTCGACCGTGATCAGCGCCTGCCTGCTGATCCTCGGAGCCCTGGCCGTGGCAGGAACACTCCAGGGCTGGTACCGGCGGGTGTTCGACCTGCCCGGCCGCGGCCTGCGGGATCTGGCCGCCCAAGCCGCCTGGCTGGCCGGCCTCCTCGGCTACGGCGCCGCGCACGCCGCCCTCAGCTGGGCCCTGGGCCCCCTCGGCCCCCTCGCCGGACCGGTCCTCCAGGGCCTGACCGGCCTGGCGCTGGCGGTCCTGTTCTGGTGGTGGACGATGAAAGTCCTGCTCGGGAAAGCCGCCGACTGGATGTCCCTGCTGCCCTCGGCACTGGCCACCGGCCTGTTCTGGGTGGGGCTGGGGGCCTTCTCGTCCCGCTTCTTCTCCGACGAGATCGTCTCCAACAAGCAGAGCTACGGCTCCATCGGCGTCGTCATGGTCATCATGTCCTGGCTGGTCGCCGTCGGCGTCGTCGTCCACCTCGGCTCCATCGCCGGCCGCCTGTACAGCGAACGCCACGCCCACGCTCCCCGCCAACGGCACCGCGACTGAGCAGAACCAGCCCAGCCGACGACGGCGGCCGCGTCCACCTCCTTGCCCGTCAGCCCCGGCGTCCAGCAGCGCGAACTCACCGCTTAGCCTGCTGAAACAGGATCGCGCGGAGGCCGAGCCACACCACTTCGCTGCCCTTGTCAAGCGGTAGAGCTCGTCGACCCGGCGCCCGCTTCTCATGTCGCAGAGTCCCTAACGCATTGGAGTCCGTCATGCTCGCTGCCCGACTGCACCGGTGGAACACCGCCCCGGCTGTTGAGGACGTTGTGCCACCGCGCCTTGGGGCCGAGGAGGTGACCGTCGACATGGAGGCCGCCGCGGTCACGCATCTGGACCTCACGCTGATGTCCGGGACCTTCACCTACCGCCCCGAGTTGCCGTTCATCCCTGGCACCGCGGGTATCGGCAGGGTGAGCGCCGGCGACGAATCGCTGCTCGGACGCCGGGTCTTGGTCCGGGGCGGCGGTATCGGACTGGAACGGCCCGGTACCTGGGCCGAGCAGGTGACCGCGCCGCATGCGGCGGTACGGATCATCCCTGACGACGCGGATGCGGCGCTCGCCGCCACCTGCTACTCGCCCATGACCACGGCGTAGGCCGCGGTCGATCCGGTCGGCCGGGTCGCCAGGGGCGAGCGCGTCCTGGTCACCGGTGCTGCCGGCGGCCGGTCCGCAACACGCCGGCGCGCCGCCGACCGCTGCCGTCAACCGTGCTGAGAGCCTCCGCAGCGTGGTGAGGCTGACGTTGCCGATCAGCACGGGGCTCCAGCGCTCAGCGTGACGGCGGCGCGCATGTTGCAAGGGGATGATTCGAGGCGCACGGGCGCCGGGGCTCTCGTGCTCCCGTGGCCCGGCCGAAGCCCGCTACTCGCCCTGTCGTCGGCGGGTGGCCCGGTTGAGCGCGGGGTTCACCGGGTCAGGCTGGTTCCAGCCTTTACTCTGTCGGCGGCGAATCGGGCGCCCTGCGGGACGGTGCCGTTGATCGGGTAGGTGAGATGCGCGGTGACGTCGAACCCGTTGGCGCAGACGGGGTCGCCGAGGTTGCAGAACTCCTTCGCCTTCGGTCCGTACAGCGGGCTGGCGGTGTTGATGGTCTGTCCGTACAGGCGCAGCGGGTTGCCGTAGACCACCACGGCCTTGACGCGCGGGGCCAGGCTCGTGGGAATGGTGCCGCCGATTCCCAGCAGGGTCGGGATGCCGATGGCGATGTCGGTGACGCTCGCGCCCTGCGAGTACCCGCCCAGGACGAACGCGGTGTTGGGACAGGCCGCGGCGACGGACCTGACGTGGTTGCTCATGTCGGTCGCCCCGGGGCCGGCGCTGGTCTGGGCGAGGTCGGCGGCGTAGTTCACCGCGTACGCGCTGACGGATCTGCCCGGCAGGTCGGCCCTGATCGCGCTGACGAGCGGGGTGCCGACGATTCCGAGTCCGGGGAGTTCGCCGCTGCCGCGGGCGAATACGACGTCGACATCGGAGCAGGCAGCCGACGCGGCGGTCGTGATGCCGGAGGCCGCGGTCAGGCCCGCGGTGCCGGCGGCGCCGGCGACCGCGACCGCTGCGAGCCGCCGCAGGTGCGTGGAGGAAGCCGTCCGCTTGGAGAGGGTCATCGAGTGCCTCTTTCCTGCGCGTTCCGCGCCGGGGGGTGGAAGTGCGGGCTTCGGGACGAGCCGGTTTCCGGTCGGGGATCGCCACGGTAAGCGTCGTGCCGTCCGCGGGCATCGGTGAAATCACCGGCCGGAAACCGGCTGGTTCCGAGGAGCCGGTGAGCCGGGCCCGTCCGCGATCGGCGTCCGTTCCCGGAAGGTCCCGGCTCAGCCGGTGGCTCCGGCCCAGACGCCGCAGTGATGGTCGCGGGCGAACGTGGTGAACGGCCCGGTTCCCTCGGAGGTCAGGCGCTGTATCGGTGCAATTCCGGGGGCGAGGGCCGGCCAGTTGGGGGTGCTTGGGCTGTTGGGGGCGCCGGTTCTGGCGAAGGTCGTCCAGTAGCTCAGCATTTGCTGCGACAGGCGTTGCTGGGCGGCGTTCAGCCCAGGCACCGGCGGGAGGCTCTGAACTGTCCTGAAGAGGTAGAACAGTTCGGACGCGTGGTAGTCGCCCAGGGGCATCAGCGGGTCGAAGCCCGACAACGGCGGCTTGGGGTCGGCGAATTCGTACTGGTAGACCGGCTGGGAGCGGGACAATGCCGCGGCCTGGGCGGTGAAGTGGGCGGGGCAGGCGAACAGGCCGTCGGTGGTGTAGGCGGACAGGGCCAGGTCGGCGTCACCGGCCGAGGCAGGCGGGTATGTGGCGCGCATCGCGGCGGCAGCCGCGGGCGTCCTGAGGTCGATCGTCCTGTCCAGGTCGTCGGCCTTCGCGTGCCGGAGCTGCTGCAGGTGGTATCCGAGGGCGGTGAACAGCCGGCCTTCGTCGTTGTTGCTTCCGACGATGAGCGGCACCTTGTTGTAGCGGCCCGCCTTGATCGCCGACGCGGTGTCCTCCTTGACCACGCTGCCGTCGATCACCGGCTCCCAGCTGAGGTCGTCGAGCCTGAACAGCCCGCCGAAGTCGCCGACGAGCTTGCTCGCGGGCCGGCTGCGCAGGCACGCGACGACGGTGCGCGGATCGGTGCATCCCAGGGAGTCCGCGAACTCCTGGCCGATGCGGTAAGCGTTCTTCAGCGGCCTCGGCCCCAGAGGAGTGCCGACGCACCCCCCGCTCTCGGAGATCGCCTTGTCGAACAGGCCCCGCGCGGGCGGGGAGATCAGCTGCATGCAGACGCTGTTGCCGCCGGCGGATTCACCGAAGACCGTGACGTTGCGGGTGTCGCCGCCGAAGGCGCCGATGTTGGCGCGCACCCAGCGGAGGGCCGCCTGCTGGTCGAGGAGCCCGTAGTTCCCCGTCGACGTGGACTCGCCCGCGAGCCCGGGCAGCGCCATGAACCCGAGGGGGCCGAGCCGGTAGTTGATCGACACGACGATGACCTGGCCCGTGGCCACGAGCGGGGCGGGGTCGTAGCCCGCACCTGATCCGAGGATGTAGGCGCCGCCGTGGATCCACACCATCACCGGGAGCTTGTGGTGGACGGCACCGGGCGGCGCGTAGACGTTGAGGTAGAGGCAGTCCTCGCTGGTGCCTCCCAGCGGGACCGACTGCGGGCACAGCGGACCCTGCCGGGTGGCGTCGCGGACGCCTGACCATGCGCGGGGCGGGGCCGGGGGCCGGAACCGCCGCGCGCCCGTGGGGGGCGCCGCGTACGGGATGCCGAGGAAGGTCCGGCCGGCGGCATCGGCCTTGCCGCGCACCTCGCCGCCCGCGACGCGCACCACCGGGCCCTGGCCGGGGGACGCCGCCGATGCGGGCGCCGGGCCGATGGCGGCCGCCGCGAGCAGCAGGAAGAGCACGCCGGCGGAAAGGGTGCTCCCTCTCGGGCGCAGGCGGAACGGTTTCATGATCACACTCCTGATCCACGGGTCCGCCGACCATAGGCGGCGCCCCGGGCGGGCGACCACGCGCGAACCCGAGCGCGGGAGGCGCCCGGATTGTCGCGTTCATGACAGTCGACCGCGCTGACCTGGCCCCTTGAGTGGACACTTGCCTTCTTATTGACACTTGTCCATCATCGTCGGCGTGGAAGCCGAGCCGACGTCGATCGCCCCCGCCCTGGACCGCCGGGTCCGCCGGTCAAGGTCCTCCCTCATCAGCGCCGCGATCGACCTGGTGTCCCGCCGCGAGACGGCCGCCGTACCGCTCTCGGAGATCGCCGAAACCGCGGACGTGAGCCGGCAGGTGGTGTACCAGCAGTTCGGCAACCGCGACGTCCTGCTGCTGGAGGCCGCACTCGACCTGCTGCGCCGGGAACTGCTGCCAGGGCTGTCCGAGCTGCCCGACAACCCCGACCTGCACGCTACGGCGGCGGCCGTGGTCGGGCACTTCGCGGACCACCGGCCGTTCTACCGGGCGATCCTGACCAGCTCCTGCGCCTTCGGGGTCAACCAGGCGCTGACCCGGTTCTTCCTGCCGCACAACCGGGATGCCGTCCGGCTCCTGTGGGGCGGGGACCTCGCGCCGCAGGAGATCGAGGACCTCGCGGCCTTCCTCACCGGCGGCTGGGCGACCCTGATCAACACCTGGGTCGTGGAAGGCGACGACCCCCTCGACGTCGAGACGTTCGCCGACCGGCTGGTGCGAACGGTGTCCGCCATCATCGGGTCGATAGGCCCGTCCATAGCGGCCGGCAAGGAGCACGGCTGATGAACGAGTCCATCCCTACGGAGTGGAGCCCTTTACCCTCCTTCGAGGCCGGCGGCGGCCTCGAAGACCAATCGCTCGCGCTGTACTTCCAGTCCTGGCTGCCGGATCTGCCGGAGAGGGTCCTGGAGGACGTCTGGCGGTCGATGCCGGAGATCGCCCGGGCTTTGCCGCACTCCTCCGAACGCGGCGCCCCGTCCGCCATCGACCGGAAACTGCGGGCGTTCATCAGGAACATCGCCGATCCGACGAGATCCCCCGAAGACCGGGCGAGGATGCACCGGGCCCTGGGACGAAGCGCCTACCTCCACGGCGTCGGCCCCGTCCTCCTGCAACGCGCCTACCAGGCCGGCGCACGGTTCGCCTGGCGCCGGCTGGGCGAGGCCGTCCGACGATCCGGCGCGACCGCCGACCAGCTCTACCGTCTGACCGAGGCGGTCTTCGCCTCCACCGAAGAACTCTGCGGCCACGCACTCCGCTCCTACACCGAGCTGACCGACGACGGCACCGCAGCGCTGCGCAGGAACCGGCGGCGTCTGCTGCAGGTCATCCTGGCCGAGCCCGGGACCCTCGGCCCGAGCGTCCTGTCGCGGGCGGCGAGCGCGGCGCGATGGACCGTCCCGCGATCAATCGCCTGCGTCGTGCTCGACCGGCCATGGGAGACCGGCGAGCGCCTGCCTCCCGCCCTCGAGCCCGACGTGCTCAGCGACCTCCGCCAACCCGAACCCCGCCTGATCCTCCCCGAACCCGACCGCCCGGGCCGGATCGACCGGCTGCGCCGGGGGCTCGAAGGGATCCGCTTCGCCATCGGCACCCGCGTCGGCGTGACCGAGGCGGCGCAGTCGCTGCGCACCGCCGAACACGCCCTGGCCCTGCTCCGCCAAGGGGCGTTCCCCGGCGCCGACCACGTCCGCTGCGACGACCACCTTTCCACCCTGCTCCTGCTCAACGACGAGCACCTGACACGCCGGCTGATCGAACGCCGCATGGCCGCACTGGAGCAGCTCGACCCCGAACCACGCCGGCGGCTTCTCGAAACCCTGCTGGCCTGGCTGAGCACGGGCTCCCAAGCGCAGGCCGCCGTCCGGCTCCACCTGCATCCCCAGACCGTCCGCTACCGCATGCGCCGCCTCGACGAACTGTTCGGAGACCAGCTCCACGACCCGGCATGGCGATTCGAGATGGAACTCGCCATTCGCGCCCACCGGCTCCTCCCCCGCCCCGCAAGGAGCCTACGGAGAACCGACCATCTCCACGAAGACTCCGGACGACATGGGACGTAACGCCCGCCAGCGGGCCGGCGACGAGGACCGCACGGATCACGGGGTTCGCAGCGAAGGGGGAGCCGCTGTTCGCCGGGCATTTCGATCGCGGCGGGGGATGGTGGAGGCGGACGGGCTGGACGCGCTGCCCGTCGGCGGCTGGGTCCGCTCAGAGCACGGTTGCCTATGTCCACGGGTCCGTCCCCGGACGCGTGCACACCGTCGAGTACGTGCCGCCGCCCGGACGCGACGAGCCGATGACCACCGAGGAGATCCGCGGCCGTGTCCAGCGCTTCGCGAGCATCGATCTGACCGTCATCCTCGTCGCGCCGCCAGCGCTACACCGACGCCGTGGCGTTCGGCGGTGCAGGTCTCCAGGAGACCGGCGGGGGCGCCGCCGATGGCCGCGGCGAGCTTTCACAATCCACCGGACACGTCCTGTAGGGCAGGGGCGAGGGCGGTCCAGGGCGAACAGTCGGTGCTGGACCGGCCGCGCCGCGTCCTCAGGGGTGCATGCCGGCGGCGACGGCCAATGGGGTCGGCTGACCAGTCAGGGCGGCCAGGTCACGCGGGAACCCTGGGTAGCCGGTGCCCACCGAGTGCCATCCGTGGGTGATCGTGGTTCCGGACGCGTTGAGCGCGTTGACGCACGCCGCCATCGCGATGCGATGGTCTCCACGGCTGTCGATCTCGGCCGCGTGCGGGATCTGGCCGCTTCGATGATCATGCCGTCCGATGTCTCCCGAACCCGAGTCCCGAACGCTTGGAGCATGCGGACAGTGCTGGTGATGCGGTCGCTCTCCTTGACGCGTAGTTCTTCCGCACCGCGAATAGTGGTGGTTCCGGTAGCGGAGGCCGCAGCGACCGCGATGATGGGCACTTCATCGATGATGGAGGGGATGTCATCCGGGCCGATGTCGATGCCGTGCGGGGGGCTGTGCTTGGAGGGCAGGACACTGCATGCGGGATCGACATCGAGTTGGGCGCCCATGCGCCGCAGGACATCTGCGAAGCCGATCCGGCCGGGACCGAGGTAGACGTTCTCCACCGTCACCGAGGCGTCCGGCACGCTCAGACCGGCGACGATCCAGAAGGCCGCCGCCGACGGGTCGCCGGGCACGTCCACATCGGTCGCCGCCAGGACCGAGCGTTCGACCGACACGCTCCTCCCCTCGACCACGACCTCCGCGCCGAAGTCGTGCAGCATGTCTTCGGTGTGCCGCCCGGTGACCACCGGTTCGAGGACGCTGGTCCGCCCGTCCGCGGAAAGGCCGGCGAGCAGGATCGCGGACGCCCATGGACCGCAGGGGGCGGTGACCCGGTTCACCGGCCGGGCGTGAAGGTACCTGTCCCCGGTCAGAACCGCGTACCCGTCCCGAGCGGCGCAGACCCCGGCGAACAGCCGAGTGGCGGTCCCCGAGTTGCCGAGGTCGAGTGGCTCGTCGGGTTCATCCCGCAGGCCGCCATGCACACGCACGCCTTGGGCGATCCGTTCGATGCGGGAACCCACCGCCGATCAAGGGAACCGGTGGTGCCCGCCTCAGCCGCGCTTGTTGTGGCCTTCGCGGTAGGCCTCCCAGCCGGGCTTGAGGACAAGCAGCGGCATCAAGATCACCAAGGACAGCCCCATCAGGATCAGCATGATGGAGCCGATCTGGTCCTGTGTGGGCGGAGTGCGTGGTGAAGTTGTCCGTATCCTGCGGGTCGTAGTGGACGCCGGATCTCCATCGCGGTCATCTCTTACGATGGCGCGCTCGCATTCGGCCTCACCGGCGATCGCGATGCGGTTCCTGATCTGGCGATCCTGTCCGCCAGGATCAGGGCAGGGCTCGACGAGCTCCTGCCGTATCGGCTTCAGCGGCGGCCCGAGCCGCGCTGGGAGCCGTCCTGTGCTCCCGCACGCTCATCTACACCACGGTCATGCCGTGAGGCCCGCCTGACGTATGACGGTCAGGCCGGCCTCACAGCCCCGCGTGCCTACAGGCGGGTCTCCCGAACGCCGCCGCCCAAGTCGTCCGGATCGGAACCGCCCATGTCCAGCTTGAACGGCGGGTATCGGTCGGTCATGAGGAACGCATAGCCCGCCACCCGGAGCACCCAGCGCGCGATCCCCATCACCAGGTCGAAGAGCCCGCGCGGGTACCTACCCGTGAACAGCAGCGCTATGGCGACGATGAGCACTAGCAGGGCATCCAGGCCGGGGGTGTCCCAGCCCCAATGCTCTGCCCCCATGCTGCCACCGATGAGCAGCGAGACCACCAGGTAGTGCGGGATCGCCAGCAGCCACCACTTCACCAGCACCAGACCGCGCGAGAGCCGCTCCGGAGCGTCGATCGAGAGGCGGGCGGGATACGTCGGATCGTCCGCGAGCGTGAACGGCGGGTAACTGTCGGTGCCCAGCGCGCCGTAGCCGTAGAAGGCGACACGCCAGGCCCAGCGGAGCACGCCGGCGTTGAAGTCGAAGATCGTCCTCGGGTAGCGGCCGGTGACCAGGATGACGAAGAAGGCCACCACGGTGAGCGCCGTGAACGCGATCCCGAGGAAGAACAGCACGACGTAGTGCGGGATCAGCAGCAGCCACTTCACCAGCCACAGCCACCGTGACGGCTCGCCGTCCAGCCGGCCCTCCACATGGACCGGCCATCGTTCACCGTTCATCTCGTCCTCCCCGGCCGAGCCGGCTTCGTTCTGGATGCGCCCGTCAGCGGGGAACCACGGCGACCGGGCAGTGCGCGTGGTGGATCGCCCCATGGCTGATCGACCCCAGCCGCGGCGCGTTCCAGCTGCGCTCGTGCGCCCCGGTGACCACCAGGCGGGCGCTGCGCGAGGCATTGGCGAGCGCGGCCACGGGGTGCTCGATGACGACCTCTTCCACCACGTCGACCTGCGGGTACTTGGCGCGCCATGGGGCGACCGCGGACGCGACCTGCTTGCGGATCTCCGCCTCGACCTTCTCGTCGTCGGGGGCGTATCCCGCCTCGACGTAGGTCGGGTACATCAGCCAGGCATGGACCACCCGCAGGCGAGCCTCGCGTAGGGCCGCGACGTCGAAGGCGTAGCTCAGGGTCGTCTCCTCGTCCTTGCTCAGGTCGAGGCCGACGACCACCTCGCCCCGGTCGTCGGTGTCGCCCCGGACGATCACGAGCGGGACGGTCGTCCGGGCCGCCATCCGCAGGCTCGTCGAGCCGAGCAGCATGCTGGCGAAACCGCCGTGCCCGCGGTTGCCGAGGACGAGTTCGTAGGCGTTCTCCGACTGCAGTTGCAGAGCCTTGGGCGCGTACTCGGCCACCAGCAACGTCGTGGTCTGCAGCTCCGGGCGGCGCCGGCCGACCCGCTCCCGCGCGTCGTCCAGGACGCGATGGCTCATCCGCGTCAGGCGCTCGACCGTCTCGGGCGGGGTGAACAGCGGCGCGCGGTACGGCGTGTTGTCGACGGCATGGACGATGTGCAGGGGCCGCCGGCGCCGGACGGCCTCGTCGGCGGCCCAGTCGAGGGCGAGGTTCGCGCATTCGGACCCATCGATGCCGACGACGATCGATTCGGACATGTTCCCTCCTCGGTGAGGCGTCGCGGACGCCCATGCCCCGCGGCTGTGCGTGCGCTCTCCTTCATTTCAGGCTTGCCGGCGATACCCGTTCCTCCACAGGGGCGAAAGTCCCCCGTTCGTGAATCTGTCGTCGAGTAGGACCGCCGCCGTCTGCGCGGCCGTCGGGCCAACGGCCGAGGGCCTTGCCATATCGGGTCTGTCGGCGCCGTCGCCGGGACGAAGGTCCCTACAGGCAGGTGAACACCTGACGAACTCTTGAATAGGGAAGCGTGGCCGCCATCGGGTGCCACGGCCGGCCAGAGGAGCGGTCATGTCCAGGCAGATCACTTTCGAGTCCGCGGGCAGCTCCGTGATGGCCCTGGAGCATCGCGTCGCGGTCCTGGAGCGCCGCGTCGCCGCCTTGACCGAGGCGCTGCAGGTCATGGCCCAGGCGCTGGAGAGCACCGTTTCCGTCCCGGCGGGCGATGCGAAGGCGGCGGCGCTCCGGCAGGCCCGCGAACTGCTCCTGCCGGAGCTACCGAGTTCTCCATGACGTTTGTGAAGGAGCTCCAATGCCGGAAGAGCGAGAGTTCATCATCGTCGGAGCGGACGGCTCCGCTCCATCGAACCGTGCCATCGGCTGGGCGGCCGACGAAGCCGCGCGGACCGGCCGGAACCTGCGGATCGTCCACGTCGTGGGCACAGCCGCCCATGGCCTGCCGAACCAGGCCGGAAACGGCGTCCGGGCGCTCGTGGAGTCCTGGAATCCCATTCTGCGGACGGGGCGTGATCTCGCGCTGCGCCGCCGGCCGGAGCTCAAGGTCGAGGCCGATCTCATTCGCGACGGCAGCGCGTCCGCGGTCCTGAAGCGGTGCGCCGCCGGGGCCGCGGAGGTCGTGATCGGCCATCGCGGCCGCGGCGGCTTCGCCGAACTGCTGCTGGGCTCGACGGCGCTCCACCTCGCCGGCCGCCTGCCCGTCCCGCTGACCATCGTGCGAGGGCAGGACGTCGAACCGGTGGGCGAGGTCATCGTCGGCCTGGACCTGCTCGAGGATCCCGCGCCGCAGCTCGACCACGCGTTCGCCGCGGCGAAGGCGCGCGGTGCGCGGCTGCGGGCGCTCCACGCCTGGCGGCCGGCGCCGCTCGCCGTGGAGGCGGGCGTGGATCTGCAGACCGCGGCGAACACACTCCGGAGCCATCTCGCCGCGGCGCTGGCGCCCTGGCAGGACCGCTACCCGGAGGTCAAGGTCATCGAGGACGTCGACGTCGGGCACCCCGTGGCCGCGCTGGTCATGGCGTCCGCGCACGCCGACCTGGTGGTCGTCGGATCGCGCGGGCGCATCATGCCGATCGGCTCGGTCTCGCACGGGGTGATCCACCATGCCGACTGCTCAGTCGCCATCGTCCGCGCCCGCGGCTAACGGCGGTGGCCTCCGCCGTCTCATGGGCCCTTGCCCGCGTGAAGCGGGTCCTTCGGCCCTGCCCGCCAGCCGTCCGGCGAACGACGCTGGGAGCGTCACCGAGAGGTCGCCATGAAACAGACGTTCAAGCTCGGCACGATCGGAGGCGTCCCCGTCGGCCTGAACTGGTCCGCCGTCGTCACCGTGATCCTGATCGCCGACATCCTGGCCCAATCGATCCTGCCGTCCGCGCCCGCCGGAGCGCGGTGGCTGGCCGCGCTGGTCACGGCGGCGCTCTTCCTGGGCTCGCTGGCCGCGCACGAACTCGCCCACGCGGTGGTCGCCCGCCGGCACGGCGTCCGGGTGAACTCGATCACGCTGTGGATGCTCGGCGGCGTGGCCGAGCTGGAAGGCGAGCCTCCCAACTCGGGTGCAGACCTGCGCATCGCCGCGGTGGGGCCGGCGACGAGTGGCGCCATGGCTGCCGTCTTCACCGCCGCCTGGGCGGTGGCCGGCGCGTTCGGCGCATCGCCGCTCTCCACCGCGTCGCTCGCCTGGCTGGCGATCACGAACGGCGCCATCGCGCTCTTCAACCTCCTCCCGGGCGCCCCCCTGGACGGCGGCAGGATCCTGCGCGGGCTGCTGTGGCGCCGCCGCGGCGATCGGATCAGCGCCGCCCACGCCGCCGACCGCGCCGGGCTGGCGATGGGCCGCGCCATGATCGGCGGCGGCCTGGCCGCCCTGCTGATCGGCGGCTGGTTCGACGGGCTGTGGCTGGTCCTGGTCGGATGGTTCATCACCAGCTCGGCGAAGGCCGAGGACCGTTGGACCGACCTGCGCGAAGCCGCCGCCGACCGGCGGATCGCCGACATCATGACGCCCCATCCCGATCACGGATGGACCTGGCAACCGGCCGGCGCCTTCATCGAGACCGTCGCCCTGGCGTCACGCCAGAAGGTCTTCCCCGTCATCGACGCCGGCGGGGGTCCCGTCGGCGTCGTGACGGTGGAACGGCTCGCGCGCGTACCCGCCGGGGACGCCGACGTCACGCTCGGCACGCTCGCGGTGCCGCTGCAGGCCGGACGCATCGTCGGCCCCGACGAACCCGCGACCACGGTGCTTTCCTACCCGCCGTTCATGGGCGACCTCATCGCGGTGGTGGTCGCCGACCACCACCTGCTCGGAATCGTCACGACCGAGAACGTTCAGATGCTCATCCGCCGCAGCAGGCTGCGTCTCGCCATTCCGGCGGCCACGGGTCGAGCGGCATAAGCCCCGGTCAGGATGCTTCCCCAGGGAAGGGATGACGGCATGACCGGCGGGTTGTTCACCGACCTGTACGAGTTGACGATGGCGGCGAGCCATCTCGAGCACGGGATGACCGATCGCGCGACCTTCAGCCTGTTCGCCCGCGGCCTGCCCGCCGATCGCGGCTTCCTGGTCGCCTGCGGGCTGGCCGACTGCCTGTCGTTCCTCGAGTGCTACCGGTTCTCACCCGAGGACATCGACTACCTGGGACGGCGGCAGCGGTTCGGCACCGGTACGCTTCGGGCGCTGGAGGACCTGCGGTTCACAGGAGACGTGTGGGCGGTACCGGAGGGGCGCGTCGTCTTCGCCGGTGAACCCCTCCTGGAGATCACCGCACCGATCACCGAAGCGCAGGTGGTGGAGACGGTCCTGCTCAACCACGTCACCTTCCAGTCCTTGGTCGCCACCAAGGCCGTCCGCTGCGTCCAGGCGGCCGCCGGCGCAGAGGTGATCGACTTCTCCTCCCGCCGGACGCAGGGCGTCGACGCCGCCATGGCCGTCGCCCGGGCATCACACATCGCCGGTTTCGGGGGCACGAGCAACGTCGAGGCCGCACGCCGCTACGGCATCCCCGCGGTCGGGACGATGGCGCATTCCTACATCGAGGCGTTCTCCGATGAGGAACGCGCCTTCACGACCTTCACCGCCGACTTCCCCGACCGCTCGACCCTGCCGGTGGGCACCTACGACACCCTGGGGTACTGACGAAACTCTTTGATCAGCAACAATGTGAAGTCTCCGCTCTGCTGGATTCCACACCAAGCAAGATCATCTTCCACTAGTGTTGCGCCTCGGCCCCTTCACCACGAGCATCCGGCCACGCTCCCTCCACCCGACGGCACCCGGCCGCGGACGCCGGGGCGGTGCTCGAACGTCACCGGGACGGCGGCCCACTGATCCGTTTACGGGCACTGCAGAGTGACCGTGTTGCTCCAAAGTGTCTGGGTGAAGTCCCCTGATTGCACGCGGCCGTCGTTGGCGGAGAAGCTGAAGGTCTCACCCGACTGGCAGGGCACCGCGAGGTCGAAGGCCATCTTGCCGGCGCCGTCCGCAATGGTCAGCCGGAATATCTCGTTCGCCTGGCCATCGATGATTTCCACGGCTCGGATGTGCACCTGTGCGTTCGGGACGAAGCCCGAACCTGTCATCTTGTAGACCGTGCTCTGGCCGCTGCCGGTGCTCGTCACCTGTAAGGACGGCGCCTGAACGCCCGGAGTCGGTGGCGGTGGCGGTTGCGGCGGCGTCGATGGGTGGGGCGGCGGTGAGGTGGCGACGACCTTTTGCCAGACCCAAGCGCGCCCGTCGGGATCGACGGCGCATGCGACGAGGTCGGTGTAGTCGGCCGCGATCCGTTTCGCGGTGATGTTTCCCATGCGCTGCCGGGTCTGTCCGTCCTTCGTCGTCCAGATGGAGCCGTCCGCCGTGATCATCCACAGGTTCGCTGAACTCGCTGACCCCTTGGACAGGTCGGTGATCCCTTGGAAGGTGCTGGAGTTCGGTTCCCAGACACCGTTACTGATCATGAGCCTGCCGGGCCCGCCGAAGTCGGTCGTGGCCCACGCCGTCCCGGCGGAGTGCTCAGGGTCGTCGAAATCCGGTTGCGCGACCCCGGTCACGCCGCTGATGGTGATGAAGAGCGGGACCAGTTGCGGCGTCGAGGCGTCGTTGCGCTTGACGTAGTACCGCCCGTTCCTCGTCAACAGCCAGACCGACTGGTCGCCGGCGACGTCGACGTCCACGACGAAATCGTTCTGCGGCAGCAGGACGCGTGACCAGTTGGAGTTGCCGTGCATTGCCCAGGCCCTGCCCTCCCCGGTCCGCGCACCAGACGCTCATGTCCGGCGAGACGGCGACCCGGGCCAGGTCTCCGGGAGAGGCCACCTGCTCAAGCTCCTCCACGCCGAAGCGTGTTCGGTACAGGCCCCCGTCCCCCGGCCACCCAGTACGTGTAGTTCTTGATATTCGGATTGAAGCTGAAGGGATCGAGATTGACTTTACTGACGCCGACGTCCACTACATATGGAAGGGACGCTCCGGGAAGCCCGAACGGTTGCCAATCGAACTGATCCATGCGACCACCTCAATCCACACGCCCACTTCGCGGCATCTCCCCCTGCTTGTTCCCCTTGAAGGCAAGCGAGACGTAAATGCTTGGATGGCGGTCGACAGGAAGAGTCATGTCGATCCCAATGGATGCGCCCCGTGTGCATGGCCTGCGGCGAGCGGCGTCACGGCGAGATGTGCCGGTTGCCGAACTGTACCCGCTGCTGCGCCGCGCGACCGGTCCCGACGAGCGAGCCGTGAAGCCGCGCCCCTGGGAACCTTCGAGTAGAACCGCCAGCTTGGCCTGGCGACGCGCCCGTTATGCGGCACCCGGAGCTCTGGGTCGTTTCGTCACTGTGGGGCTAGGACTTTCGTCTGTACCCCCTGGACGGCGTCAGAACCGCCATACGCGTGGCCCGGCGGGCCGGCCTCCACCACCTGCCGGGCGTCCGGCTCGACTCCGGAGACCTCGGCGCGCTGGCGGTGGCGGCACGCCGCACCCTCGACCAAGCCGGCATGACGCAGACCCGGATCGTGGCCAGCGGCGGGCTCGACGAGTACCGGATCGCGGAGATCGCAGCAGGCGGCGCTCCCATCGACACCTACGGAGTGGGTACCAGGATGGGGGTCTCCGCCGATGCGCCCTTCCTCGACAGCGCTTACAAGCTCGTCTCCTACGGCGACCGGCACGTGATGAAGCTGTCCGCCGGCAAGGCCACCGCACCTGGCGCCAAGCAGGTGTACCGCAGGCCGCAGGGCGACATCATCTCCCTCCGGGACGAGCCGGCGCCCCCGGGCACCGAGCCGCTGCTCGTCCCGGTGATGCGGGGCGGACGGACGACCGTCTCCGAGCCCTTCTCCACCATCCGGGACCGGCTCGCCGGGGAACTCGCGGCATTACCCGGGCAGATCACCCGGCTGCGGGCACCGGAGACCGGCGCCGTCCGGCTCAGCAGCTCGCTCCGGCGAGCCCGCGACCGGCTTCGCGAGGAACTGGTCGCCCGCCGGGTCCGGTGAAACGATCGCGAATCGGATCCGCTCAGGAGCCGGGTCGGCTCTTGTGCGCCTTTGTGTTCCGCTGGTTACCGGCGATGTGATCGGACTGCGAAGGAACGGGGCCGTTCCGGAGAGATCGGAGCGCGTCAGCCACACCGGCTGCGTATGCGTCCACGAGAGCCCAATCGCGGTAGTCGCCGTACCTGCATCCCATCGCCCTGAACAGCACTCGGCCCGTACGCGGTAAGTGCTCGGCGGCGATGACGCCCGAGAACAGCTCGTGATCGCGTGCGTCGATATCGGTGAGCGGCCCCGCCAGCACCGCGGACGCCTCTTTACCGGCGAAGGCCCGCCAGGGGCCGCGCAGCGCGGCGGGCATGCCGACGCTGAACAACCACACGGGGCGCCGGCTGAGCACCCCCCGGCTTCGCGAGACGAAGTCGATCGCCTCGGGCAGCCACGCTCGGCTGTGGATCGCGCTTCCGAGGACGAACGCCTCATGGTGCCCCACCTCGCCGGCCTCGGCCATCGGGCGGATCGTCACCTGCACGCCCCGATCGGCGAGCACGCTCGCGATCCGCTCGGCGATGCTCCTGGTCGACCCGTGAACGCTCGCGTACCCGACGAGAACGCTCATGTCCTCACCTCCCGTCGCGTCCTCCCAGGCTCGTTTGTCAAGCCCGAGGAGACCAGAGGCGTAGGTCCCTCATCGAGGAGGCGTCACCGTGGAGTCGGGGCGGGCTCGTCGGCGAGCACGAAGTAGTTCTCCTCTTCCTGCGCGAAGTGCAGCCGCAGGACCGCGTGCAGCTCCTGGATCGTCGCGCGGAGGTCGACGGCCGTGCCCGCGGAGTCCGGTCTGTCGCGCAGCTCGGCGGAGAGCAGGCCGATGCGGCGGGTCAGGTCGGCGATCTCGGTGTGGCCTCGGCTCATGACGCCGGTCGGGTCCGATCCGCCCAGCGCGCGGGCCACGGCGGGATAGAGCTGGTCCTCGTCCCGGCGCTCATGGTCGGCGATGTCCCGCAGGAGCCCGCCGACGGTGTCGAGCGCCGCGTCGCGCGTCTGGCGGTCCGTCCCGGCGATCTTCTCGGCGAGGTCGGGAAGCCGGTCGATGCGGGGCCGCAGCGCGCGGTGCTCGTCGTCGAGCCGGCGAACCAGTTCCGCTTCGTCGCCGCGCAGCCGGGGCGTGCTGTCGCGTCCGGGGCCGAGCGCACGCAGGGCCCCGAGGATCGCCGCGAGGTCGATGCCCTCCTGCAGAAGCGCACCGACCGCCGGCGCGAGGAAGCCGAACGCGGCAGCGAGCATGGCCACCAGTGACAGGCCCATTCCGAGCAGGGCGCTCTGGCGGGCGATCGAGCGGGTCCGCCGGGCGATCGCGAGCGTCTCGGCCAGCCGCTCCAGGCGGTCGACCGTGATCACGACGTCGGCGGTCTCGGAGGCGGCCGTCGCGCCGCGGGCGCCGAGCGCGACGCCCACGCCGGCCGCCGCCAGCGCCGGGGCGTCGTTGACGCCGTCGCCGACCATGACCGTGGCCGCACGGGCGGTCTCGGCCCGCGCGATCTCGACCTTGCCCGCGGGGCTCTGTCCCGCGTGGACGCCGTCGGCGCCCACCAGCTCGGCGATCGGCTCAGCGACGGCCGGCCGGTCGCCGGTCACCATCACCGTCCGCTCGATCCCGGCCCTGCGCAGCAGCCGGAAGGTGCGGGCCGCGTCGGGGCGCACCGTGTCGCGCAGCAGCAGGACCCCCGCCAGCCGCCCGTCCACGCCGACGAACACGGTGATCATGCCGCGCGCCGCGGCCCTGGCACGCATCCGCTCGACCCATGCCGGGTCGCCCTCTCCTGCCCAGTCGGCCTTTCCGACGCTCACCTCGCGCCCGGAGACCGTCCCGCGCGCCCCCTTGCCTGGCTCCTCCGTCACTTCCGACGGTGTGCCGAGCGGCAACCCGCGCTCGCGGGCCGCGCGGACGATCGCGGTCGCCAGCACGTGCGGCGATACCTGATCGAGGGAGGCCGCCGCCCCCAGTACGTCCTGAGTGCTTTTCCCTGGGACGGCGGCCACCTCGGTGAGGGCGGGGTGCCCGGCCGTGACCGTGCCGGTCTTGTCGAACAGCAGCACCCGGGCCTCGGCGAGGCGTTCCAGCGCGCCGCCGCCCTTCACGACCACTCCCCTGCGCGCGCAGCGCGACAGGCCGGAGACGAAGGCGATCGGCGCGGCCAGGATGAGGGGACATGGGGTCGCCACCACCAGCACGGCCACGGCGCGGACCGGGTCCCGGGCCGCCCACCAGGCCGCCCCCGCGAGCACCAGCGTCGCTGGCAGGAAGAACGCGGCATAGCGGTCGGCGAGCCGGACGAACGGGGAGTTCTCCGCCGCGGCCTCACGGGCCAGCCGGACGATCCCCGCGTAGGTGCTGGAGCGGCTGTCGGTGGTCGCGCGCAACCCGAACGGGCTTCCGGAGTTGACGGCTCCGCTGCGCACGCCGTCGCCCTCGGCGTGCTCCACCGGGACGGGCTCGCCGGTCAGCGTCGACTCGTCCAGGACCGCGGGCCCCTGCTCCACCTGCCCGTCCACCGGGACGACCTCGCCCGGCCGGACGAGGAGCCTGTCCCCAGGGCGGACCTGATCTACGGCGACGGTCTCCAGCCCGTCCGCGCCACGGCGGTGGGCGACGCGCGGCGCCATCGACAGCAACGCCCCCAGATCCCGGCGGGCGCGGCGTCCGGCGCGCTCCTCCAGCAGGCGGCCACCCGTGATCATCACCGCGATCACGGCGCCCGCCAAGGGCTCGCCGACGGCGAGCGTGCCCGCCAGAGCGAGCAGAGCGATCACGTCGCTGCCGAACCTGCGGTGCAGCAGCCCGTCCAGCACCCACCAACCCGCGGGGACGGCGACGACGACGGTGACCAGCGCCCACGCGACGTCACCGGAGCCGGGGAGCCCCGCCCAGCGCAGGACCGCTCCCGTGACCAGCCCCACGGCGGCGGCAATGAAGAGGATCTCGGACACGCGCTGCCGGAGCCCGCCGATGACGTCCATCCGCCCTCCCACGATCCACGACGTGCGCGGCGGCCGGCGTCCAGTGCCGCCACCAGCCGCAGCACGGCGAGCACGGCCACGAGGACGATCGCGCCCCACAGAACGGTGTTCAGGGACGCTTCGAGCCAGGGGGCCGCCGCGGTGCCCGCCGTGGCGACGGCGGGCACGCGAGACGCGGCCGCCTGCGTGGCCCGGCCGGCACGCCCTTATGTCCGGTCCGGGATGTTCCCGTGGCCTGGTTTCTCATGCCGGACCCGCGAGTTCGGCGATGTCCTCGCTCGCGATTCCCTGCAGCCGGTCGGCGAGATCCGCCAGGGCTCGGGCGACGGCCAGCTCGTCGCCGATCTCCGGAATTCGGCGGTCGGCCGGGTTGCGGCGGGCGTGCCCGTGCCCGGTGGTCTTCTGCTGACGGCCGCTGAACAGCACCGCACGCACGTCGGTGTCGGTGGCGTCCTCGCTGATGTAGAGCTCCACACTCCACTGTTTGGTCTCCATGGTGAACCTCCTCACCTGGATCGCGTCCATCTCCATCCTCGGCACCGGCCTGCCGATGTCCCAGGGGCGAACGTCCCTAGCCCGGACGACCAACGACCCGTCGCCGACGAGCCATGGAACGGCCTCGGCTACCGCATCCCGGGGTTCTCCGCGGCGCCGGCGGCACGGCCCTGGCCCTTGCCGGCGGGCCGAAGGTCCCGTGAAGGATGCGTCTTCCGCCTCTGCTTCGGCGGCAGGACGACGCCTGCACTGAGATCAGGAACCCCCGGTTCGGCCGTGCCGCAGGACACGCGCAAGGACAGGTCATGTCTATCAGCAGTTCCCTGGTCCACGCGTTCGCCGCGCTCTTGGCGCTCACCCCCTGGACCCGACCCCCACCCCGACGACCCGCACGCCGCCGACAACGACCCCGCCCACGACTCCCCCCACCACGCCCGTCCCGACGACCCCGGAGCCGACAACACCGGAGCCGACAACACCGACGCCCACCCCGCGGGTGTCGATCTCCCCGTCGATGGTGCCGGTGGGCGGCGCCCAGGTCACGATCTCGGCGTTCTGCCCGCAGGGCACCCCGAAGGCCAGCGTCCTCGCGACCTGCTCAAGGTGCTCTTGCGCCCCGACCCGGACATCCGCCGGGAGATCATCGAGCAGGTCTTCACGAACCACCCGGGAGTCCCGTCCGACCTCACCGACTACTGAAAGTCGTCGAAGGATCGCCGAGAGGAGACACTCATGCTGGTCCGCGAAGCAATGACCGCGCCCGCGGTGGCGATCGCGCCGTCGGCCACCGTCCGCCAGGCCATGAGGGTACTGCTCGAACACGACGTGACGGCCTTGCCCGTTGCCGACCGAACGGGCCGGCTGCTCGGAATCGTCAGCGAGATGGATCTGCTGCTCGGCGCGTTCGAGGCCGACCCCCGCGCGTTCGCCCGGCCGCCGAGCGGTGGGCCGAGCGCACCGGAGCCCCGCACCGTCGAGCAGGTCATGACGCGCGATGTCCGCACGGCGCGCCCCACCACCGACGTCGCCGAACTGGCGGAGATGATGCCGCGGACGAGGATCAAGAGCGTCCCCGTCGTCGACGGCCCCGCCATCGTCGGCGTCATCAGCCGCCGCGACCTCATCGCGGCTCTGGCCCGCAGCGACGCCCGCATCCGCGACGACGTCCTGGCTTCCATCGCCGCCTACGCTCCGGACGGAGGCCCGTGGGACGTCACCGTCGAAGACGGCGTCGTCCGGCTGACCGGGCGCGACGACGAGCAGGCCGAACGCATCGTCGAAGTGCTGGCCCGCACCGTCCCCGGCGCCACCCGCGTCCTGATCAGCCCATCCCCATAACGGCCCCAGCTGTTGACGTCATCCGGCTCGACGTCAGCGCCGTCGGCCCGCAGGCGGTTTCGGCGCTCACGCAGCTGGACTGGATCTTCTTGGCGGCCCGATACGGCAGTGGCCCGCCATGCGGTCAACGCACCACTCGTCCCCTCCTGCCGGCGGCGCGCTGCCTTTTGGTGCGACCGAGCTCACGCGTCCGTGCTTCGGGGCTCAGGCCGCCCTTTGCTCGGTACAAAGCCGGAAGAAGGCTCCAGGAGCCGGGTCCGTGCTGTTTGGAGCCGGTGGGCCATGACCTCCGCGAAGCGTCGGGTCAGCTCGTGGCCGAGCGACGGATCGACGGCGCACAGGGTCCGGACCAGCCGCCCGTCGAACTCGATGGCTTCGACGGGCGTGCTCGCCACCGCTCCGAACCGCCACCGGTACGGCGGGAACATCCATGACCACCCGACGACCGAGCCGGGGCCCAGCGTGTCGATGGCGACCGAGCCGCCGTCGGGCAGCCGCGAGTCGAGATCGATCGTCCCGTCGCGGATGAGCCAGAACAGCTCCGCCGGTTCGGGCTCGGTCGCCAAACGCCGGCCCGGCGGGAACCCAGCGGGCCGAGCGGCGGGCGCCAGCCGGCTGAGATCGGTACCGCGCATGCCGCTCAGGAAAGGCTCGCGCGCCAGTTCCCCCGTGACCATGGCCATGAATGCTCCCCCCATCCTCTTCATCGGTCGGCGACGGCCTGGCTCGCCAAGGCCGTGAAGGGGCTCGGACATCACCGGGCCGACCCGATCGGCTCTCGGACGTCTGTCCTCGGCTCGTTCACTCGTCGGCGTGGGGGACGACCGCCACGGTGCATGCGGCGTGCTGGAGCAGCGCGTGGCTCGTCGCGCCCAGCGTCAAGGGCTGCACGGTGCCCGTTCCGCGCTGGCCGACCACCGCCAGCGAGGCGCTCTCGGCGGCTTCGAAGAGGGCATCACGAGGCGGCTTCAGCACCAGCTCGGTCACGGCTTCGACATACGGGTACTTCACCCGCCACGGCGCGACGGCCCGCTCCAGCACCGAGCCGCACACGTGACGCAGCTTGTCCTCGTTCTCGAACAGCGACAGGTCCCCGTCCGGGGCCGCACCGGGCTCCCAGCAGCCGTAGACCGCGCGCAGCTCCCAGCCGCGCAGTGCCGCCTGCTCGAAGCCGAACGCCAGCGCCGCGTCCGCCGACCGCGACCCGTCGACGCCCACGACCACGCGGCCGTCCGGGGCGCCGGCGTTCCTGACGACCACGACGGGGCGGCGTGCCCGCGCGGGCAGCTGCAGCGCGGTCGACCCGATGGGCAGCTCACCTGTTTCGTGGGAGCCGACCACGATCAGGTCGGCGTCCTCGCTCTCGTGCAGCAACGCGGGGTAGACGCTCCCGTCCATCAGGCGCTTGCGCACCTGCAGCCCGGGCGCCATCTCGCGCGCGAGCTCCACGCCGCTGTCGAGCAGGTGCTCGCCCATGCGCCTGATGATCCCGACGCCTTCGTAGTCGATGTAGGTGATCGGGTACGGCCAGCGCCAGACGTGGCAGACGGTCAGCGGAACGCGCCGCATGCGCGCCTCGTCCACCGCCCATCGCAAGGCCCGCTCGCTGCCGGTACCACCGTCATAACCGACGAGCACGTCACTCATGTCTCCTCCATGCGATCTGCCGATACCGCGGCTGCGGCTCAAGCGGTGGGACGGACGCCGTGATCCGCCGGCTCAGGCCGCCGGCATGACGCCGAGCACGTCCAGGTCGACCCGCGGCGGGTCGAGGATCGAGTTGTGCACGGTGCAGCTGGCCACGGCGGCCTCCAGGCCCCTCAGCGCCTCCGCCGGAAGGTCGGTCGGGGGACGCAGGCGAAGGCGGATCCGCGCGACGCGCGCCGGGACACCGGCGTTCATGGCGAAGTCGGCCGTGATCTCCAGCCCGGTGGCCGGGAGCGCGCGACCCGCCAGGTACCGGCGGGCGTAGTGCGCCGCGCACGCCGCCACGGATGACACGAACAGCTCGACCGGTGTGGGGCCCTCGTCCATACCGCCCGAGGTGTACGGCTGATCCACGTCGATCACGTGGTCCCGGATGAGCACGGCGAAGGCGTCGTTCTCACGGTGGACGACCCTGATCTCCTGCATTGGAAGGTCGCCTCCCTCGTTGGTTTCGTCGTTTGCCCTTCACCTACAGCCTCACCAGGGACGACACCGGGTATGAGTGCCGAAGGTCCCGCCTGGGCGGGCTGGAGGACCCGATGACTCCGGGCCGTCAGCCGGGAGCGACCACGGCGACCGGGCATCGGGCACGGTGCAGCATCGCGTGGCCGACGGACCCGAGCAGCAGCCCGGTGAATCCGCCGCGCCCTCGGGAGCCCACGACAAGCAGGTCCGCGTGCGCGGAGGCGCGCGCTAATGCCGGTGCCGCGCGGCCGTGGACGACCTCGGGAACCACATCGACATCGGGGAACTTCGCGCGCCATCCGGACAGGCACTCGCTGAGCACGCGCTCCTCGCCCTTCGCGACCATCTCAGGGTCATAGACCAGGGGCTGCATATCTCCGGGCCCCGTCGAGATCGGATGAGGCCAGGCGAGCACCGCATGCAAGCGGGCACCGCGGACGGAGGCCTCCTGGAAGGCGAATCCGACCGCTCCCGCGGAGGCCGGCGAACCGTCCACGCCGAGCGCGACCTCGCCGAATCCGTCGGACGGCGCATCGCGGACGACGACCGCCGGGCAGCGTGCGTGCGAGGCGACCTGGAACGCCACCGACCCCAGAAGCAACCCTCCGACACCGCCCCGGCCACTGGACCCGACCACGAGCATCAGCGCGTCACCGGCCCTGTCGACGAGCGTCTCGGCGGCCTGCCCGCCGATCTGCTCTCCGCTGACCTCCACGCCGGGTGCGCGTTCGGCCGCCCGGTCGACGGCGTATCCGACGATGTCCTCGCCGCCGTGCAGCAGCCATGCGCGCATCGCCCCTGCACGGGGATCGACGGGCACGTCGAACAGCCAGGGGGTGATGACGTACAGGATCCGCAATGGAGCGCCCCGGCGGACCGCTTCGGCTGCGGCCCAGTCCACGGCGCGCAGGCTCTGCTTCGATCCGTCGACCCCGACGACGATCCCGTTCATACGCTCACCGCCCGCAGGTCCTCGGCGATGGCGTCCGTCCAGGCGCGGACGTGGTCGCGGTCGCGGAAGTCGCCGCCCGCCCGCTGCGCGATCCTGGAGGCCACAAAGCCGCGGGCGCCGGGGTCGAGCCGGCCGCCGAACGTGGCGTGCCCGCGCGCTCCGACGCGGCGGGCGAACTTGGCCACGCCCGGCACCGGACCGATCTCCCCTTCCTCTGCCGAATGGTCGAGGGGCCCGCTGCTGAACAGCCACACCGGACGATCGGCCAGGGCGCCGGCGTGATGGCGGACGAAATGCCGCGCCTCCCGGTGCCAGCGCCCGCCGTAGAGGGCGCCGCCGAGGACGACGGCGTCGAAGCCATCGAGCGTCGTGACGTCCCCGGCCGGGCTGACCTGCGCGTCCACCCCGGTGCCCAGCAACTCGGCGCCGATCCACTCGGCGATCTCCGCGGTGCCCCCGCGCTCGGAGGCGTACGCCACCAGCACCTTCATCGTCTTCCTCCTCACCGCCCGCAATGGGCCTTCAGTACCTGCGGTAGGGCTTGTCGTCGGAGTCGTCGTGGCGCCCCGCACCGCGGTCGGCGAGGTAGAACAGGGCGACGAGGAACGTCACCCCGACGACCACCAGAATGATCATTGAAATGCCCAGCATGGGCGTGCCCGCCGACATCGCGATCACCTCGTTCCGCGATTCGCGACCGGCGCCGGCCGGCGGTCGGCGCCGGCGTGGACGCACGGCCTTGGTCAGCCGTGCGAGCCGCTCGGCGCGTGCTGCTCGATCACCGCGTCCGAAGCGGGGTAGTAGGTGCTCTCGTGACCGTCGTCCCACCGGACCACGTAGGGCGGCTCGCCGTCGTGGCCGAGCACGTCGAGGATCAGCGCCTTGCGGGTCGGCTCCCCCACCAGGTGGCCACGAACGATCACCCAGTCGCCCTTGCTCGCCTTCATGTCGCCTCCTTGATCGGCCCGTCGATCGGTCATCGCCGACACCTTCAGCCTGGTCACAGGCTGGTCCTGTGCGCAGGGGCCGAAGGTCCCGGCTTCATCGGTGCCTACGTCCCCGCCCGGTCGGCACGCAGGGCCCAACGTCCCGCGCCACACGGGACCTACGCGCATACCCGCGGCCGACGATCACGGAGAGGCTGGAATCCCGGGATCCGTCCCCCACAGCCCACCACGCGGTTCGCCGACGTCGCCGGCTACGAGGGCGTCAGCAGGAGATCAGCGAGTCGGTGTACTTCCTGCGCACGCCCGACCGGCACGCGGCCGCCGGTGCCAAGCCTCCGCGCGGCGTCATCATGGTGGGCCCACCCGGCACCGGGAAGACCCTGTTCGCGTGGGCCGTCGCGAGTGAGGCCGAGGTACCGTTCCTGTCGGTCACCGGGTCCTCGTTCATGGAGATGTTCGTCGGCGTGGGCGCGTCCCGACTCCCTGACCTGTTCGCCCAGGCCCGCAAGCGCGGCGCCACGGTGCCCGGCGGTGGGCACGAGGAACGCGAGCAGACCCTCAACCAGCTCCTCGCCGACCTGGACCGCACCGCGCGCGGCACAGCCGGCCTCTCCGGCGCCGACCTGGCCGGCCTGGTCAACGTGGCCGCCCTCAACTCGGTGCGGAACGGCCGCGTCACCATCACCGCACGCGACCTCGACGCCACCGCGAGCGGGTCATGCTCGGGCGCCGCGACGCCTCCAACGCCCTGCTGCCCGAGAAACGCCGGTCGGTCGCCGTCCGCGAATCAGGGCACGCGCTTCTCGCGGCGCTGTGCGAACACGCAGATCGCCACCCGGATGGTCCGCGAGCTCGGCCTCTCCCCCGCCCTGGGACCGGTCGGCTGCAGCACCGGATCGACCGGCTTCCTGGGCGACGCCCCGGACGCGGCGCGTCCGCCGTACTCCGAAGCCACCCAGCGGCTGATCGACGAGGAGGTCGCGTGCATCGACGGGAGCGCGGTCCTGGACGCCCTTCGCACGGAGCTTCTGAAGAGCGACGCCGCCCGCGCGGATGCGCACCCGGCGACGGTTTCCTGAGGCCAAAGGTCGCGATAACCCCAGGCCGTACGCCTCTATATCCGTCCTCGAGGAACGGCTGCAATCGAGGTGAGAGCGAACGAGGGGGCGAGGAACCATGAACGCAGGCCGCGCCTGGGAGGCGGCGAGCACACCGCCGCGCCTTTCGCAGATCGTCATCCTCATCGGCGCACCCGAGGAGGTACGGCGCACCGGCGCCAAGGTGACCGCACCGGCGCGGCTGCTGCGTGCCTGGCGGCTGCTCACGATGCTCGACCGGGAGATGCACGCCGGTCCGTACAACGACGAGACGTGCCGCCGGGTCGGCCGGCTCTTCAACCGGGTGCGCGGCGAGGTTCTCGCATCGGTGTCGGCGCCGCTGGCCGAAGAGGTGCGCCACCTGATCCCCGCGCTGGACGAACATCCCAGGGCGGTGGACACCAGGCTCGCCTGCTCGGGCGCGCGGGGCTGGCTGGACAGCCTGGTGACCTCAATGCTCCTCCAGCTCGGAAGCCAGGCGGCGGGTGCACCGGCGGCGCCTCGGCACGCGCCGAGCATGCCTCGCCGAGACGCGAGCGGGTGATACCTCTGGTGCCGCAGTAATCCCGGACTTCCACGGGTGCACGGGGGACTTTCGTCCCTGGAGTCGGCTCCTCCCCTCGTCGGAGGCTTGAGAAACCGCGCGGCGAGCGGAACGGGAGACGACTGAGATGACTATGACGACCGGATGGCCCACGCCGTCCGCACAGCTGCGAACCACGGTCCTGTCCGGGCCGCCTCGGCGCGTCCTCGTGGCCGGAGAGCTCGACATCCTCACGGCCGCCCGCCTGGAGGACCTGCTGACCGAGATCGTCGAGACCGGCTCACCGCGAGTCGAGATCGACGCCCGCGACCTGACGTTCTGCGACGCGACCGGGCTGGGGACGCTGGTCGCCGTCGACGAGGTCGCCGTGCGGCACGGCGGCGGCCTGACGCTGACCAACGCCCAGCCGCTGCTGCGCAGGATCCTGCGCATCACCGGCCTCCACCGGCGCTTCCCCGTGGACGAGCGGACCGAGGACAGGCGGCCGGCATGACGACCGTGATCGAGACCCGCGGACTCACCAAGCGCTACGGTCGGACGACGGCGCTCGACGCCCTCGACCTGAACGTCGAGCAAGGCGAGGTGTTCGGCTACCTCGGGCCCAACGGCGCCGGCAAGTCCACGACGGTCGGCCTCCTCCTCGGCTTCATCCGCCCGACCTCGGGCGAGGCGAGGATCTTCGGGCTGGACGTCAGGAACGCGGCCCGGGACATCCACCGCGACCTGGCCTACGTTCCCAGCGAAGCGAACCTGTGGCCTTCGCTGACGGGCGAGGAGACCCTGCACTTCCTGAGCAGCATCCACGGCTCGGTCGACGAGGCCTACCGCGACGAACTCGTCCGCCGCTTCGAGCTCGACGTCGACAAGAAGATCCGCTCCTACAGCCACGGCAACCGCCAGAAGGTCCTGCTCATTGCGGCGTTCGCGGCCCGGCCGCGGCTGCTGGTCCTGGACGAGCCGACGACCGGCCTCGACCCGCTCATGGAGCAGGTGTTCCGGCAGTGCGTGCGGGAGGCCCGCGACCGGGGACAGAGCGTGCTGCTGTCGTCGCACATCCTCAGCGAGGTCGAGGCGGTGTGCGACCGGGTCGCGATGCTGCGCGCCGGCCGGATCGCCGAAACCGGCACGCTGGAGGTCCTGCGCAGGCTCGCGGCGACCCACGTCCGGGCCCACCTGGACTCGGCCGTACCCGACCTGTCCGCCGTACCGGGGATACACAACGTCGTCGTCCACGACCGGATGCTCGAGTGCGACGTCTCCGGGCCGATGCGCCCGCTGCTGCACGCACTCGCCGGCGCAGGGCTCGAGAAGCTGACGACCCGCGAGCCCTCCCTGGAGGAGCTGTTCATCGCCCAGTACGGCACGGCCGGCTGATCCGAGGCCGAGGAGACGAGATGCAGGACGCCCTCACACCACTCGCCGTCCGCGTACGCCGGAACGGTTCCGCAGAGCCCACCATCGCCCGCAGCGCGCTCGGAAGAACATGGGCGGCCGCGACGGCGTGGGCACTGGTGTTCGGCGGTTCCGCCGCGGCCTCGGCGCTCACCTACGCAGACACCTACCCGACCTTGGCCGAACGACAGGCCATCGCCTCCACCACTGGACGCGACAGCGGTTTCGCGGTCCTGTTGGGCCCGGTGTCCGACATCGGAACCGTCGGCGGCTACACCGTCTACAAGAACTTCGTCTTCCTGACCACGATCGGTGCCATCTGGGCTCTGCTTGCCGCCACCCGCCTGCTGCGCGGCGAAGAGGACACGGGGCGCTGGCAGGTGCTCCTGTCGGGCCGGACCACCCCTGTCCGCGCCACGACCGCCACACTGGCCGGGCTCATCACCGCCATCGGCATCGTGTTCTTCGGGACGGTCGTCATCCTGCTGCTCACAGGCCGCGACTCGCGGTTGGGACTCGGCACGGACGCCACGCTGCTGTACGGCGTGAGCCTGGTGATCAACCCCGTGGTGTTCGCCGCCGTCGGCGCGCTCACCTCGCAGCTCACCGCGACACGGCGGGGCGCGGCCGGCATGGGGTTCGGCGTTTTCGCCGTGCTGTTCGTCGTGCGCATGCTCGGCGACAGCGGGCCCCACATGCACTGGCTGCTGTGGCTGACCCCGTTCGGGTGGGCCCAGTTGCTGCGCCCCTACACCGGCAATGCCCTGCTTCCGCTGCTCCCGGCCGCCGCTGCGGCACTGGCCCTGGCGGTCACAGCGATCGGGCTGTCGGCCCGCCGCGACACCGGCTCCGGCATCCTGGCATCGCGCGACACGGCGCCACCGAGGCTGTCCGGGCTGAGCTCCCCCACCGCGCTGGCCGCACGCCTGGAACTTCCCACCTTGGCCGGATGGTGCGCCGGCGCCTGCGCCGCCGCCCTCTGCCTGGGAACTCTCGCCAAGGTGGTCACCGACACCTCGACCCGATCCCTCGCCAACGCGCTGGACAAGTTCGCGCCACCGGGGGCCCTGGTCGATCGCTACCTGGGCGTGGCGTTCCTGTTCGTGGCCACCATCGTCGCCCTGATCCCCGCCGGCCAGCTCACCGCGATGGCGGCCGAGGAGACCTCGGGACGGTTGGCCCACGTTCTGGCCGGCCGCGGGAGCAGGACCTCCGTGCTCGCCGGGAGACTTGCCCTCACCACAGCCACGATCACGGCCGCAGGCCTGCTCTCGGGCATCGCGGCGTGGCTCGGCGTCACCATGCGGGGCACCAGGGTCGGTCTCGTTTCGATGATCACCACCGGGCTGAACGTCGTCCCGACGGCGCTGCTGGTCCTCGGCATCGGCGCCTGCGTGCTCGCCCTTGCTGCCCGCGCCGCCGGACTGGCCGTCTACACCGCCATCATCGGCTCACTGCTCGCCGACATGCTGGGCTCACTGCAGCCCAGCACTCACTGGCTAAGGAATGCTTCGCTCTTCCACTACATGGCCTCCGCGCCCACCGAATCGCCGGACGCCTCCACGATCACCATAACGATCACCGCAGCAGCGGCTCTGTGCACGCTGGCCTGCGCCCTCTACAAGCGACGAGACCTCCGGCTCCCCTAAAGGAAAGTAGGACCCCGCCCGCAGGTTGGGGATCGGCGGCTCCACAGTGCCGGCGCGGGTGTCCCAGTCCTGGGACCGCTAGGCCGTGTCTCAAAGTGGGATGAGCGGCGTGTCCGGTCACAAAAGCAGTGAGGTCCCCGGTACAGGGGTCATCGCCCAAGAAGACCCTGATTTCCGGAGACCTCGTGGCCAACGTAGTGGTGACGGGGCGGAGTGGAGACAATCTCTTAAGCCCGGGAGCAGGGGCGGCGGGTTCAGTCGCCGCCCTCGCCGGAATCTCCGGCCATCCACTGGTTCAGCTTCTCCAGTCCGCTGCGCACGTCAAAGGAGGGCTGCTCCGCGGCGGCCTGCCGCCGGGCCTGCCGGTACACCTGCGCCGCCGAGACCGCGGTCCGTGGCCGTGCACCCGCCTTCGGGGGACGCCCGCGACGGACCCCGAGCACGTTGTCGATCTCCGCGGCGGTCAGGGGCCCGTCGGCCGCCGCCGCCGCCGAGAGCACTTCGGCGTAGAGCTCGATCTCGTCGAGCGCCACCCGATCATGGACGCGGAGGTCGAGGTCCTTCTCCCTCATGACGCCTCCTCCCCGAGACCGTTCCCGCCGTCTCCAGTATCGTCGGGGCCGTCCAGGAACGGGACGGCGGAACCCGCCTGTTCGACCAGTTCGTCCCGCGCGATCTTCAGGTGCCATCGCACCGTGGCCGATGCGACGCCCAGCCAGTCGGCTATCTCGCGGGTGCTCCACTCCTCGTTCCAGCGCAGGAAAGCCACGCGCTGCCGGGTCGGCGGCATCCGCTCGATGGCCGCCCAGCATTTCTGCAACGCCAGCGTGGAGAGGACCTGGGCGACGGGTTCCGGCGCCGGACGGGCGTAGTCTGCGGGATCGGCCTCGGCCTGCACCCGCCGGTCGCGACGCCACTCGTCGATCGCCTTGTTCCGCACGACGGCGAACAGCCACTGACGCCGCCGCTCGCCGTCCAGCGCGGCGAGCTTGTCCCAGCACACCGCGGCCTCCTGGAACGCCACCTGCACCAGGTCCTCGGCACGCGCCGGGCCGACCTGCGGCAGCGTGCGGGCATACCCGAACAGCGCCGGCGCGGTGCGCGCGTACAGCTTCCCCACTTCATCGGCATGCTCGGGAGGAATGCGGGCGGTCACTTCCTCTCCCCCGCCCGGGAGCGACGCGTCTGCCCGCCCAGCGTGACCCTCATCGTCTGCTCCCCCGGACGGTCCCGTTGCACCACCACCGTGCCCGGCGGCGCATCGGCCATCAAAGCAGCGAAGGTCCGGCGCCGCTGCCACTCGAGGAGGATCCGCATGACTCCGCTCACCACCAGGATGGCGACCACCATCGCCGCGGCCCGCCAGGAGACCAGCCCCGACATCGCCCCGCCTGCCACCGTCGTCCCCCACACTCCCGCGCCGGGGGTTCTCATCGCCGCCACGCCCCTACCTCGTACGAGAGCACCCGACCGTTTGGCCGCCTGGCTGTACGGCCCGTCCCGGCCGATCGGCGTCTTGCCGGGGACGGTGGTCAGCCGTCCTTCGCCGGCCGGGCGGGCCGGGGAGGGCCTGCGGTGCGGCGGCGGAACCAGCGGCGCAGTTCGTCGGTGCCCCACACGATGAAGGGGAACACCGCGATGATGCCCAGGACGTCCGGGCCGAGAGCCGCCGTGCCGAAGAGGTGTTGGAAGGGTGGGAGGTAGATCAGGGCTGCGGCGAAGAGGAGTTCGAAGCCGATCCCCGCGAGGAGCAGGGGGTTGGAGGTGAGGCCAACCTGGCGTAGCGACGCGTGGTCGGTGCGGGACGCCATGGCGGTGCCGATCTGGCAGGTGACCAGCCCGGCGAAGGTCGCCGTGGTCGCCGCCAGGTAGGCGTGGTGAAGGGCCGTGCCCGACCCTGTGGCGTCGCCCGGGTGCCAGCCGGCGCGCCAGAGCACGTAGAAGAAGACCGACATCACCAGCGCGGCGGAGACCAGGCCGAGGTAGCCCCAGGCGCGGATGAGCATGTCGCGGGAGATGACGCCCTGGGAGGACGGCCGGGGTGGGCGGCTCATGATGCCCGGCTCGGCGGGCTCGCGGCCGAGCGCCAAGGCCGGCAGCGTCTCGGTGCCGAGGTCGATCGCCAGGATCTGCAGCACGGTGAGCGGCAAGGGGATCAGGCCGCCGCTGAGCGCGAAGACCAGGAACGGGACGATCTCAGGGATCGCGTGGGCGAAGATGTAGAGGATGAACTTGCGGACGTTGTCGTAGACGCGGCGGCCGGATTCGATCGCCGTCACGATGGTGGCGAAGTTGTCGTCGGTCAGCACCATGGTCGACGCCTCGCGGGCGACGTCGGTGCCGGACCGTCCCATGGCGACGCCGATGTGGGCCTGGTGCAGGGCGGGGGCGTCGTTGGCACCGTCCCCGGTCATCGCGACGATCTGCCCGTGGGCGCGCAGGGCGTCGGCGACCTTGAGCTTGGTCTCCGGCGATGAGCGGGCGAAGACTATCTCGGCGGGGCCTGTGAGCAGCTCGTCCAGCTCGTGGTCGTGCACCTCCTCGGACTCGGCGACGACCCGCAGTTCGGGGACGCCGATGCCGACTTCGCGGGCGACGGCCGCCGCGGTGGTCCCGTTGTCGCCGGTGACGATGTGGACGCGCAGGCCCGCCTCGTGGCAGCGGCGGACCGCGGCGGCGACCTGGGCACGCGGCGGGTCGTACAGGCCCACCAGCCCGATCAGCCGCAGCTCCTTCTCGACGTCCTCACGCTTGGCCGGGATCTCGTGCCCGGAGGGCAGCTCACGGATCGCGACCGCCAGGACCCGCAGGCCCTTCTGGGCGAGTTCGTCGACGGCGGCGAGCACCTCGGCGCGCTGATCATTGGCGAGGTCGGCATGGCGGAGCACCGACTCCGGGGCGCCCTTCACCGAGACGAGGAGCCGGTCGTCCCGCTGGGCGACCGTGGACATCAGCCGCAGCCGGGCGTCGAAGCGGAAGATCGCGCGGCGGCGGGAATCGCGGTCGGCCAGCCGCTCGGTGACGTCCGGTCCGGCCCCTTCGACGAGGGCGATCTCGGTCGGGTCCCCTTGCAGTTCGTGGTCCTCGTTGTAGGAAACCGTGGTGCAGTCGGTGATCGCCTGGGCGAGAGCCAACGGCGGCAGCCGTTCCTCCGAGGCCGCGATGGTCCCCGTGTCCGGGGTCCAGAACGTGTGCAGCCGCATCCGGTTCTGGGTGAGCGTGCCGGTCTTGTCGGTGCAGATCACGTTGGTCGACCCGAGGGTCTCGATCGCGCTGAGGCGCTTGACCACCGCGCCCTGCCTGGCCAGCACCCGCACGCCGACCGCCAGGGCCAGCGTGATGGTGGGCAGCAGGCCCTCGGGGACGTTGGCGACCAGCAGCCCGATCGCGAACATCAGCGCGTCCCGCAGCGGCAGGCCGACCAGCGCGCCGATCAGCAGGAAGACGACGCCCATGCCGACGGCGACACCGGCGATCAGCCAGGCGACCTTCTTGACCTGGCTCTCCAGCGGGCTGTCCTGGCGTGGGGCGCGCTGGCTGAGCGCCGCGATGCGGCCGAGCTCGGTGTGCCCGCCGGTGGCGAACACGATCGCCTGCGCCTCTCCCCCGGTACAGGTCGTCCCGCTGAAGACCAGGTTCGGCTCGCGCAGGAGCGCGACCCCCTCCGTCCCGGGGACCGCCACCCGCTCGACGGGGGCCGATTCCCCGGTGAGCATGGACATGTCCAGCTCCAGGGCGCCGTCGGTCAGCCGGGCGTCGGCGGGGACCTTGTCGCCCTCTTCGATCACCACCAGGTCACCTGGGACGAGGCCGGCGACGTCGACGGCCTGGCGCCGGCCGTCCCGGATGACCTGGGCTCGCTCGGGCAAGTAGGCGGCCAGCGCCTCCACGGCACGTTCGGCCTGGTGCTCCTGCAGGAGCGCGAAGGCCGCGTTCACCAGGATCACCGCGAGGATCGCCCAGCCGAGCACCTGCATACCGGCGATGAAGGCCAGCGCTCCGGCGCCCCACAGCAGCAGCGCCAGCGGGTGCGCCAACTGGCCCGCGAGCAGCCGGACGAACGAGGTCTTCTCGTGCCGGCGCACCTCGTTCGGCCCGTACACCGCGAGCCGGCGCGCCGCCTCGCGCGCCGACAGCCCGCGGTCCCCTGTCCCCAGTTCCTTGCGGAGCAGCGGGAGCGGTTCCTCCGGGTTCGCCGCAGCCGCCGCGTCCGGCTTCGGCTCGGGGCGCGCGACGGAATGATGTCCCATGGATCTCATGATCGTCACCCCGTGATCAACGGGTCAGGGCCGAACGCCCGGCGTACGGCGGCCGAAAGTCCCTCTGGCCTACCCCGGCCGGAATCGCGGTAACGCCCGCGGCCCCGGGCCGCGGCCGGGCGCCGGGGTCAGCGGAGGCGGCGCAGGTACGGATCCCAGACGCCGCGCGGGGCCAGGCGGATGCGCGCGTCGACGGCCACGACCCCGTCGGGGCGGACGATCGTGGGGTTGAGGTCGAGTTCGGCGATCTCGGGGTGGTCGGCCACGAGGCGGGAGAGCCGGAGCAGTGCATCACGCAGCGCCGGCAGGTCCGCGGCGGGCCGAGCGGGATGGCCGGCGAGGACCGCGGCGACCCGCGGCTCGCCGACCAGGTCGTCGGCCTCCCGCTCGGTGAGGGGCGCGAGCCGGGCGGTGCGGTCGGCGAGGGCCTCGATGTCGACCCCACCGGACCCGAAGATCACGACAGGGCCGAAGACGTCGTCCTGGACGGCGCCGCACAGCACCTCGACGCCGTCGGCGGCCATCCGCTGCACGACCACCCCGCGGAGCCGGCGCCCGAACCGGTCGGCCAGCCACCGGTAGGCGTTGCGGACGTCCCGGGGCCCGCGCAGATCGAGTTGCAGGGCACCGGCCGCGGTCTTGTGCAGGACGCCCTCGGCATCGGCCTTCAAGACCACGGGGCCACCGAGTTCGTCCGCCGCGGCCATCGCCTCCTGCTCGTTGCGCGCCCAACGCCACGGCGCGAGGGGCAGCCCGTAGGACTCCAGCAGCTCGAACGCCTGGACGGGCGGCAGCCAGCCGCCCTCGGGCGCGTCTGCCAGGAAACCGCTGATGAGGGCCGCCGCCTCGTCGGCGCGCAGATCCGACAGTTCGGGCGGCAGGCCGGGGGCCCGATCACGGCGCCGCGTGTAGGACCAGGCGCGCGCCAGGGCACGGGCGGCGCTCTCCGGGTAGGCGTAGCAAGGAACGCCCTGGTTTGTGATCTGTACGGTCTCCGCCTGCCCCAGGACCACGGCCGCCAACGGCTTGGCGCCGCCGTCCAAGGCACCTGTGAGATCCGCGAGGGCGGTCGGTGCCACGACGGCGAGGACGGCGTCCACCGATGGATCGGCCGCGACCAGGTGGAGCGCGCGCTGGAAGATCTCGGCTGAGACGGCCGCGGTCGTGTCGACGGGATCGGTGACCGAGGAGCACGCGGGGAGCATCGCGGACAGGCGGCGGCGCGCCGTCGCTCCCAAGGGGGGGACGGTGAGGCCAGCGTCGACGCAGGCGTCGGCGGCCAGGACGCCGGCCCCTCCGGCGTTGGACACCACCGCCACACGCGGCCCGGCCGGTGGCGCCTGGCTCGCCAGCATCGCGGCGGCGTCCACCAGCTCGCCGAGATCGTCGGTTGCGACGATGCCCGCCTGTTCGAACAGGGCGCGGCGGGTGGCCTCCGGCGTGGCAGCGGCGGCCGTATGCGACTCCGCCGCCCTGGCGCCGGGGCCCGAGCGTCCCGCCAGGACCGTCAGCAGCGGCATGCGGGACGCCACGCGGCGCGCCGTGCGGGCGAACTTGCGCGGGCTCCCGAACGACTCGACGTGCAGCAGGCCCAGCCGCGTGGTCTGCTCCGATTCCCACCACATGAGCATGTCGTTGGCGCTGACGTCGTACTTGTCGCCTAGGGAGGCGAACGACGACACGCCGATGCCCAGGCGGGAGAGGTGATCGATGAGGGCGATGCCGACCCCGCCCGACTGCACCGCCACCCCTGCCACGCCGGCGGCGGGCCGGCGGGCGGCAAAGGTCGCGTTCAACGCGGTGCCGGTGTCGGCGACGCCGAGGCAGTTGGGGCCGACCAGCCGGATGCCGTGCTTCCGGCAGGTCGCCAGCAGCTCGCCGCCCTGCTCGGTGGACAGCCCGGAGGTGACCACGACGATGGCTGGGATGTCGAAGGCCCCGCACTCGGCCGCCACCGCGACCACCGCGTCCGCCGGGACGGTGATGACGGCAAGGTCGACCGGCTCCGGCAGGTCCGACACCGCGGCCACGCACGGCGCACCGTGCAGTTCGGCGCCGGCGGCGTGCGGATTGACCGCGTACAGCCGTCCCGCATAGCCGCCCGCCGCGATGTTCCGCAGGGCGGACGCGCCCACCGTGCCCGCCCGCCGGCTCGCGCCGACGACCGCCACGGCTCCGGGCCGGAACAGCGGCATGAGGCTGGCGACGTCGGCGCTCCGCTCGCGCTCGGCCACCACGTCCAGGTAATGCTCGTCGGACACCAGCGGCATTGTGATCTCCACGACGCCCGATGTCATGCGGCGCTTGGCGGGCATTCCGGCATCGGCGAAGACCCGCAGCATCGGCCCGTTCTCGGCCAGGGTGTCGGCCCGGAACGCCACGATCCCGTTTCCGCGGGCCAGCGACCCGAGGTGCTCCAGCAGCAGAGTGCCGACCCCGCGGTGGTGCATCCTGTCGGCAACGGCCATCGCCACCTCGGCTTCGCCAGGCGCGTTGGACGGCTCGTACTCAGCGATGCCGATGAGCTCGCCGCGAAGCCACGCGCCCAGCGCCGCGTGCTCCGGGCCGGCCGGACGGCAGACCTGATCGGCGATCCGGTCGGCCATTGCTCTGTTCAACCCGAAGAAGCGCAGGTAGAGGCTCTCATCGCTGAGGTCGCGGTGCAGCGCGCACACCGCGTCGCGATCGGCTCCGGAGAGCGGTCTGATCTCGACCTGCGTGCCGTCGGTCAGTAGCGCGTAGACCTGCCTGGTGGACGTTCGTACTCCCATGGGCCCAGCCTCCGACACATGGATCTCGGGGACAGCGCCCGAACGTCATCGCCCCCCGGGACCTTCGGCCCTCGTGACAGCGGCATGCCCCCGGCCAGCGGCTCCAAGCCTCTCAGCCACGTGACGGGTCCGCGGAGCCCGGCCCCGGTTCGTGCGTCGCGATCACCCGATCCGTCGGAAGCCCGCAAGGACCGACGGGGCATGTGCGGCGGGACCTTGGTCCGGCACCCCGGGGACCGAAGCCCGGCGACCGGCCGAGCCCGCCGGTGATCGGCTGATGGTGCGGCACGCGGGCCGCTCATCGAGGAGGCGCTCATGCGCACGCAACCCGCCCGCCGGAGACTCGGGCTGTGGATGGCCTCGGCTCTGGTCGTGGGCAACATGATCGGATCCGGCGTCTTCCTGCTGCCGAGCTCGCTGGCCAAGTACGGCCCGATCTCACTGGTGGCCTGGGTGTTCACGGCCGCCGGCGCCATCCTGCTGGCGCTGGTGTTCGCGCGGCTGGCGCGCGCCTATCCGAAGACAGGGGGCCCGTACGCCTACGCGCGGCGGGCGTTCGGCGACTTCGTCGGGTTCCAGACGGCGTGGGGTTACTGGATCGCGGTGTGGGCCGGGAACGCGGCGATCGCGGTGGCGTTCGTGGGGTACCTCGCCCATTTCTGGCATGTGCTGGGCGATGACAAGGTCCTGGCCGCCTGCGTTGGGGTGGCGGCGATCTGGCTGCTGACCGCGGTCAACGCCTATGGCGTCCGGGAGAGCGGCGCCCTGCAGGTCCTCACGACGGTGATCAAGCTGGTGCCGCTGCTGCTGATCGCGGTCGGCGGGCTGTTCTTCGTCAAGTCCGGCAACTTCGGGGAGTTCAACGCCAGCGGCGACAGCGCGTTCGGCGCGGTGACGGCCGCGGCCGCGCTCACCCTGTGGTCGTTCATCGGCCTGGAGTCGGCCACCGTCCCCGCCGAGGACGTCCAGGACCCGCAGAAGAACATCCCGCGCGCCACCGTCGCCGGCACCGCCGTCACCGCGCTGATCTACATCCTGGGCACCGTCGCCGTCCTCGGCCTGGTGCCCGCGGCGGCGCTGGCGACCTCGACCGCGCCGTTCGCCGACGCCGCCGACGCCGCGTTCGGCGGATGGGCCGCCGACCTCGTCGCCGCCGGAGCCGCCATCAGCGCGTTCGGGGCCCTGAACGGCTGGATCCTGCTGCAGGGCCAGATCCCCTTCGCCGCCGCCCGCGACGGCCTGTTCCCCCGAGCGTTCACTCGCACCGGACGCGGCGGCACCCCCGTCGTCGGGCTGGTGGTCTCCAGCGTCCTGGTCACCGGGCTGATGCTGATGAACTACAACAGCAGCCTGGTCGACCAGTTCACCTTCATCATCCTGCTGGCCACCCTCACCACCCTCATCCCCTACGCCTATGCCGCGATGGCCGAGCTGGTGCTGCTGGCCACCGACCGCGCCGCGTTCTCCGGCGGACGCCTCGCCCGCTCCGGCGTCATCGCGCTGCTGGCGTTCGGCTACACCGTCTGGGCGATCGGCGGCGCCGGCTACGAGGTCGTCTACAAGGGCACGCTGCTGATCTTCGCCGGGATGCCGGTCTACGCCTGGCTGAGGTACCGCGAGAACCGCGCCCCGATCAAGGCCGTGGGCGGCGAGACCCAGCCGCCCGCCAGGGCCGCCTGACCCGCCACCCTCTACACCGCCTGAAAGGACGTACATCCGTGTTCACCGTTTCCTCCGAGGTCGGACGGCTCCGGCAGGTACTGCTGCACCGCCCCGACCTGGAGCTGCTCCGGCTCACCCCCGACAACAAGGACGACCTCCTCTTCGACGAGGTGCTGTGGGCCAAGCGCGCCCGCCAGGAGCACGACGTGTTCGCCGACACCCTGCGCGAACGCGGCGTCCAGGTGTACTACCTCGGCGAACTGCTCGCCGAGACCCTGAAGATCGAGCAGGCGCGGGCGCACCTGCTCGACCACACCGCCTCCGAGACCGCGCTCGGCCCGACGCTGGCCGGGCCCGTCCGGGCCGCGCTGGACGAGCTGGACCCCGACACCCTCGCACGGCACCTCATCGGCGGCCTGACGAAGGCGGAGATGGGCTTGGCCGTCCACAGCCTGCTGCTGGCCTCGCTCGACGACGGCGACTTCGTGCTGCCGCCGCTGCCGAACCACCTGTTCACCCGCGACCCGTCCGCGTGGGTCTACGGCGGCGTGACGCTGCACCCGATGGCCAAGCCCGCCCGCCGCCGCGAGACGCTGCACCTCAGCGCGATCTACCGGTTCCACCCGATGTTCGCCGAGCGGCCACCGACCGTCTGGTATCCGGGCGCGGACTTCACGCTGCCGACGATCGAGGGCGGCGATGTCCATGTCCTCGGCAACGGCCTCGTCCTGATCGGGATGAGCGAGCGCACCACCCCGCAGGCCATCGAGCTGCTCGCTCAGCGCGTGTTCGCCGCCGGCGCCGCCGAACGCGTCATCGCCGCGCAGCTGCCGCGCCGGCGGGCGTTCATGCACCTGGACACCGTCATGACGATGGTCGGCAGGGACGTCTTCACCGTCTACCCCGAACTGCCGCCGCTGCGCTCCTACACCCTGTCGCCGGGGCGCGCCGACGAGGTCGCGGTGCACGAGAACGAGGCTCTGTTCCCCGCGATCGCCCGCGCTCTGGGCCTCGCCCACGTCCATGTCCTGTCCGCCGAGCAGGACGTCCGCGCGGCCGAGCGGGAGCAGTGGGACGATGGGAACAACGTCCTGGCCGTCGAGCCGGGCGTCGTCGTCGCCTACGAGCGCAACGTCACGACCAACACCATGCTCCGCCGCCAGGGCATCGAGGTCATCACGATCCCGGGCGGCGAGCTCGGCCGCGGCCGTGGCGGTCCCCGCTGCATGAGCTGCCCTCTGGAACGTGAAGAGGTGACCCCGTGAAGGACCTGCTGCGCGTCGCCGACCTGAGCGCCGGCGACCTGTCCCTGCTGCTGAAGCTGGCCGCCGGGTTCCAGGATGAGCCCGCCGCCGAGTCCGGACTGCTCGCGGGACGGATCGTCCCGATGTACTTCGCCAAACCGTCCACCCGGACCCGGCTGTCCACGGCGGCGGCGGTCGCGCGCCTCGGCGGCTCCCCCGTCACGGTAGGCCCGGACGAGCTGCAGCTGCGGCGCGGCGAGACCATCGGCGACACCGCGCGCGTCATGGGCTCCTACGCCGCCGCGGTCGTCATCCGCACGTTCGCCGACGCCGACGTCGCCGAGCTGGCGGCCGCCGCTCCGATCCCGGTGATCAACGCGCTGACCGACGGCCACCACCCGCTCCAGGCCATCGCCGACCTGCTGACCGTCAAGGAGCACTTCGGTGACCTGCGCGGTCACCGGATCGCCTACGTCGGCGACGGCGGCAACAACGTCGCCCGCAGCCTGATGGAGGCCACCGCGCTCGCCGGCATGGACATCGCCATCGCGGCCCCGGACGGCTACTTGCCCGGCGAGGACGCCGTCGCATCCACCGGAGGCCAAGCCGAACGGCACGGCGGAAGCGTCACCGTGACGCAGGATCCCGCGGCTGCCGTCAACGGCGCGAGCGTGGTGTACACCGACGTCTGGCTGTCCATGGGCGACTCCGAGGACGAACGCGCGCACCGCAAGGACTTGTTCGCCGCCTACCAGGTGGACCAGGACCTCATGGACCACGCCGGCAGGGACGCGGTGTTCATGCACTGCCTGCCCGCGCATCGCGGCGAGGAGGTCGCCGCGGACGTCATCGACGGCGGCCGGTCCCTGGCCTTCCGGCAGGCGGCCAACCGGCTCCCCGCCGCCCAAGCCGTCCTCTACGCCCTCCTGACCGACCGGCTGGAGGGCCACCGATGAGGATCGTCGCCGCGCTCGGAGGCAACGCGCTGCTACGGCGCGGGGAACCCCTGGACGCCGCCGTCCAGATCGCTCACGTCCGCGAGGCCGTCCGCGGCCTCGCGGCGCTGGCGGACGGCAACGAGCTGATCGTCACGCACGGGAACGGCCCGCAGGTGGGGCTGCTGGCGATCGAGAGCGCCGCCGACCCCGAACTGTCCGCGCCGTACCCACTCGACGTCCTCGGCGCCGCGACCCAGGGCATGATCGGCTACTGGCTGATCCGCGAACTCCGCCGCGCCCTTCCCGGACGGGAGATCGTCGCCCTGCTGACCGAGACCCTGGTCGACCCGGCCGACCCCGCCTTCGGTGATCCGACCAAGTTCATCGGCCGTGGCTACCCACCGGCGGAGGCCAGGCGGTTGCGGGACGATCGGGGCTGGGCGATGCGCCCGGACGGCCGCATGTGGCGACGGGTCGTCCCCTCCCCCGAACCGCGCGACATCGTGGAACTGCCCGCCATGCGGCGGCTCGTCGACGACGGCTGCGTGGTCATCGCCGCCGGCGGCGGGGGCGTCCCGGTCGACCCGGACCACCACGGTGTCGAGGCGGTCGTCGACAAGGACCTCACAGCCGCGCTGCTCGCCGCGCGGCTGAAGGCGGACACGCTGCTGCTGCTCACCGATGTCCCCGCGGTGATGCGCGACTATGGGACCGTGAACGCGCGCCCTGTCACCACCATCACCCCAGAACAGCTGCACGCGATGGACCTGCCGGGCGGCTCCATGGGCCCGAAGGCCGAGGCGGGCTGCCGTTTCGCCGAGCAGCGCCCCGGCGCCGTGGCGGTCATCGGCTCTCTCGCCGACGCGCCCGCCCTGCTCGCCGGCCGTGCGGGCACCAGAATCGAGGCGCGATGAGCACCGGTCTGCAGAGTCTCGACAGCGACACCTGCCTGACGTTGCTGCAGAGCGTGCCCGTCGGCCGTGTCGCCTGGGCCGGCGACGACGGCACCGCGTCCATCCTGCCGGTGAACTTCGTGCTGGACGGTGCCGCAGTGGTGTTCGCTACCGCGCACGGTTCCAAGATGGAAGCGGCCGAGGCGGGACGCCCCCTGACCTTCGAGGCCGACGACCTCGAACCGGCCCTGCGCACCGCGTGGAGCGTCATCGTCACCGGCCCCGCCGAGGTCGTCACCGACCCGGCGGAGATCGAACGCCTGAAGTCGCTGCCGCTCGCCCCGTGGATCGCCGCTCCCAAGCCCTTCTTCGTCCGGCTGACGCCCGCGAAGATCACCGGACGCCGTATTCCCCTCCACCCGGGCGCCATCACGACTGAGCACATCGACCCCAACGACGAACCGGCCTGACGGCGGGAACAGCGGCGCCCCAAGCGCCGGGGATGCGCGGGAGCCGACGGCGTCCGGGACGTCAGGCCGCACTCGGCGGGCCGCGCAGCGCCGAACCCGCCTGGGCCCGTACCCCCTCGATCGCTTCCCACTGGGCGGTCGCGAGGGTCGCGAGCGCGGCGGGGAACACACCGTCCTGCTCCGCGAGAATGTGCTGCCGTAGGACGGCCAGGGCGTCCAGCAGGCGCTCCTCCCCTTCCGCCTCCACCGCTTCGGCGGCCTCCGCGAGCGCCGCCTCGATGAGACGGTGCTCATGGACGAGTGCCTCGATGTGGTCGGGGAAGTCACCGGCTATAGCCGGGAACAGACCCTTCTCCTCGACGGCGGTGTGCGGACCGAGGACCGTCGCGATCCGGCAGGCGAGAGCGCTCATCCGGTCCCGATCTCCTGCTCGGTGAGCGGAAAGCACCTCACCGATCAGATCGACCACGAGGTCGTGTTCATCGGTCAGCTGCCGGATCGACTCTATGGCCTGGCATCCGCAGTATTCGCACATGACGCTGGCTTCCTTCGCGCTGGTGTCGGCTCTTGGTCGCCCTCAGTGGGCGGCTCCAGCCGGAGCCGGTGCCTGTTCCAGGAGGCTGAGGCGGATGGCCTGGAGCCGTTCGACGACGAGTTCCGCGAAGCGGCGCGTCAGCTCGTACCCGAGGGACGTGTCGACCGCGCAAAGGGTGCGCACCAGCCGTCCGTCGAACTCGATCGCGTCGACCGGCGTATCCGTCACGGCTCCGTAGCTCCATCGACGTGGCTGGAACAGCCATGACCAGCCGAGAACGGACCCGGGTCCCAGGCTCTCGATGATCGCGCGCCGATCGGGCAGCCGCAGGTCGACGGTCACCGTTCCGGCGTCGATGATCCAGAAATGCTCGGCAGGTCGTCCCTCCGCGCAGATTCGGTGTGCGGCCGGGATCGTGACGCGACGGCCCGCCGTCGCGAGCCTCGTCAGATCGGCTCTCCTCATGCCGTGCAGGAACGGTTCGCGAGCGAGTTCCTCACCGGTCAGTACGCCCACCACGTTCACCCCCCTGCAATAGCGAGCCGCTCCACACCCGGCGGACCGGCGCGATGCGAAATCATCGAAATCGGCTTTCCACGTTCGCCGTCATCACCACCTCACCACCACGCAGGTGCAACGCACAGGGCCGAAGGGCCCGCCTGGGACACGCCCCGAAGACATGGGGCGAAGGGGACCTTCCTCTGGGTGCAGGGGACTTACGACCGTGCCGATCGGCCGTACCCGAACGTTCTCATGAAGTTGGTGACGGCTGTAGGAGGCGGGCAATGAGCACAAGTCGGCCCCGGACGATTCCCGTAAATCGCCGTTCGCCCCTGCCGGCTCCGCGGTTGGCGGGAGCGGCACGGCGCGACTGGACGGCCCTCGTGGCGGCTCCGGAGTTCGAGACGCCCTTTGACCCGGAGATGACCCGGCACCTGCCCGAGCCCGCCCGCCGCTGGTTGGATCATGCGATCCGACCCGGTACGCCGCTGTCTCCGGCGGCGTTGTTGCGCATGCACGGGCGGATACGGCTCGGCTCCTGGCGGACGTTCCGCGCGACCCAGATCCTGCGTCCCCCGCACGGCTTCATCTGGGCCGCCGGCGTCCGTGTCGCCGGGCTGCCGGTCAGGGGCTTCGACCGTTACAGCGGCGGGGACGGGGAGATGCGCTGGCGAATGCTCGGCGCGCTTCCCGTCATGTCGGCCACCGGGCCGGACATCACCCGCAGCGCCGCGGGGCGGCTGGCGAGCGAATTCGTCTTCGTGCCCGCCGTGGCGCTGTCGCCTGCCGTGTCCTGGGAGCCGGGCGGCGGCGACCGGGCCCGCGCTGAGCTGACCGTCAACGGCACCGCTCACTCGGTCGTCCTGACCGTCTCACCCGAAGGCTCGCTCATCGAGCTGACACTCCACCGCTGGGGCGCCCCGGAAGGCGGAAGCTTCGACCGGCACGTTTTCGGCGCCCATTTCAGCGGGGAGGCATCCTACGGCGGCTATACCGTGCCCTCCGCCGTGCGAGCCGGATGGTGGTACGGAACCGAGCGCTGGACCCGCGGGGAGTTCATCAGGTTCACGCTCGATCACACCGAGTTCCTCTGAGGCCGGCACGGGACCTCGTCCGCCTACGGGACGGGCCCAAGGTCCCGATCGCAGGGGACGCTCGGCACTGATCCCCAGGCCGGCCGACTGCGAGGCTGGAAGCGACTGAGGGAGGTCATCAATGCAGGTCATGCCCGAACACCGCGCCGTCGTCGTCGGCGTGGACGGATCCCCCAACTCCCTGGCCGCGCTCCACCGCGCCGCCCGGGAGGCCGTGGAGCGGCATGCGCGTCTGGACGTCATCCGCGTGGTGAACCCCGGCGCCGGCTCCACCCCTCGCCCGCTGCACACCGCCAAGGAGTGGCTGCGGCTGCGCGACCTCGTCGCGCACACCATCCCCCGTACGCAGCACCTCACCACCCGCCTCAAGATCGCCCACGGCAGGCCGGGCGAGGCGCTGGCCAAAGCCACCGAGCACGCCGAGCTGCTGGTGATCGGCGCGCGGGTCAACTCCGAGCACGGCAACCCGTTCGGCGGGGACACCGTGCCCGTCGTCCGCTCGCTCGCACGGTGCCCGGTCGTGATCTGCGCCGACCAGACCGCCGCGTCCGAGCAGGTCCCGTGAGCCCGCGCGCCGTTTGGAGGAAGCCATGAAACGCCGGACGGTCAAGGACGTCATGACCACCGAGGTCGTGACGGTCGTCGAGGACACCCCGTTCGCCGAGATCGCCGACGCCCTGGCCGAGCACCGCATCAGCGCCGTGCCCGTCCTCGACGACGACCGGCGCGTCATCGGAATCGTCACCGAAGCCGACCTGCTCCGCAAGGAGCAGTTCAAGCCCGACGACGCCGGGGAGCGTCCCCTGTGGGGCCGTCGGCGCCACCACGCCCTCGCCAAGGCCCGCGCGGTCGACGCCCGCGGCCTGATGAGCACACCCGCCGTCACGGTGAAACCGGACGCCACCGTCGCCCAGGCCGCACGGCTGCTGGCCTCGCGCGGCTTCAAGGCCGCGCCCGTCGTCGACGAGAGCGGAGCGCTGTGCGGCATCGTCGCCCGGCGCGATCTGCTGAGCGTGTTCCACCGCGGTGACGACGACATCCGCGACGAGATCGTCTACGACGTGCTGGTGTCCCGGCTCTGGCAGGACCCGTCCGAGGTCCACGTCGACGTCCGCGAAGGCGTCGTCCGGCTCTCGGGGCGCATGGAGCTGAAGAGCCTCATCCCCGTCGTGGTGCGGATGACCGCCGCGACCGAAGGCGTCGTGGACGTCATCAGCGACCTCGCCTACGAACACGACGACACCCACCCGACCGCCTACCCGAGAGCCTGAGCCACGATGACCGACCAGGTGAGCAACGCAGCCGTCAGCGAGACCCACAGCGGCGTCGTCTTCTTCGTCGGCGACCGGGCCTACAAGCTGAAGAAGCCGCTCGACCTCGGCTTCCTTGACTTCAGCACCCGGGAACGGCGCGAACACGCGTGCCACGAGGAGGTCCGGCTCAACCGGCGGTTCGCACCGGACGTCTACCTCGGCGTCTGCGACGTCCACGGCCCCGACGGCAACGTCTGCGACCACCTGGTCACCATGCGGCGGATGCCCGCCGACCGGCGCATGTCCACGCTCATCAAGGCGCACGAGCCGGTGGAAGGCGCGCTGCGCGACACGGCCCGCATCCTGGCCGCGTGGCACGCCGAGGCGCCGCGCGGCCCGCAGATCTCCGCGCAGGAGACGCGCGACGCCGTCCGGTCCCGCTGGCACGACAGCTTCGAACAGGCCAGGGCTTTCCCCGTCCACGGCGTCGCCCCCTCCGCCGTAACCGAGATCGAGCGGCTCGCGACCGGCTTCCTCGCCGGCCGCGATCCGCTCTTCAACGCCCGCATCGCCGACGGACGTGTCCTGGACGGCCATGGGGACCTGCTTGCCACCGACATCTTCTGCCTCGACGACGGCCCGCGGATCCTGGACTGCCTGGAGTTCGACGAGCACCTGCGCTGGCTGGACGGCCTCGACGACGCGTCCTTCCTCGCCATGGACCTGGAGCACCTCGGCGCACCTGACCTCGCCGAACGGTTCATCGGCTGGTACACCGAGTTCGCCGCCGACCCCGCCCCGCCCTCGCTGCGCCACCACTACGTCGCCTACCGCGCCTTCGTCCGCGCCAAGGTCGCCTGCCTGCGCCACGCCCAAGGCGACGACCACGCGGCCGCCGAAGCCCGCGACTACGCCGACCTCGCCGTGCGCCACTTGCGTGCCGGGAAGGTCGATCTGATCCTGGTCGGCGGGCTACCCGGAACCGGGAAGTCCTCCCTCGCCGGCGCCCTGGCCGATCGGCTCGGCTGCACCGTCCTCAGCAGCGACCGCGTCCGCAAGGAACTGGCCGGAATCACCCCTGAGACGCCGGCCGCCACCCCCTACGGCACAGGCATCTACACGCCCGAATGGAGCCGGCGCACCTACCAGGAACTCGCCGGACGCGCCGCATGGCTGCTCCAGATGGGCGAAACGGTCATCCTCGACGCCTCCTGGACCGACAAGACCGAACGCGACCTCATCGCCTCCGTCGCGCGCCGCGAGCACGCCGACCTCATACCGCTCCGCTGCGACGCACCGGAAACCCTCACCGCCGAACGCATGCGGCAACGGACTCAGGGCGTCTCTGACGCAGACACAGACATCGCGCTCGCCATGACCGCTCACACCGCACCCTGGCCCGAGGCCACCACGATCGACACCGGCGGCCCTCTGCCCGCGGCCCTGGAACGGGCACTCCCGGTCGTCCGCCCCCACGGCGCCGAGCTGGTCTGGCCCCGCCGCCCCTTCCTCTCCCCCGGCTGACGGCATCCCGGCCGTTCGGGCTCGAGAGGCGCGATCCCGCTGGCCAGGCTATGACACACGAAGATCCAGTTCCGGGTGACGATGGTGACGGGATGGGCGGCGAGCCCGCCGAGGGCGGCCACAGCTCCTGACGCGGATTCTGACGATCCAGCCGATCAGCCACCCGAGGGTTCAGGGGGACCTGCCAGGCGGAAACAACGCGCATCCAGATGTTGTGCTGACAGCATGGATGGATGGCGACCGGGGGATCGCAATGGCGTGCTTGGGCGGGCGGGGCGGCGCTGGGGCCCTGGTGGTGGGTCTCGTCGCCGGTACCGCATACGTGCTGGAAGGACGCGGGCTGCAAGTGCAGGCCAATCGGGCGCAACTGGTGTCGGTCGTGCTGGCCGTGGCCGGGCTGACTCCCTTGGCCGCGGTCGCCGTCAGATGGATGCGCCACGGTGCAGGGGGCGTCTCCTCGACCAGTACGCCGGAGCAGGCGATGCGAGCTCAGCAGAGATTGGCGCACCTGCTCCGCGTCCAGTGGGACGAGGAGATCATCATCCGGCAGCTGGATAACCCGGCGCCGCTGACCGTGCGCCGGCGGTTCACCGAACGGCCCGTCGCGGATCACCCCGGCAACATCATCGGCCCAGGCGGCGCCTGGTCGCCGCTGGCCCGCAGGCGGGTCCGGTTCGATGGCCGCAGCGACCGTATCGAGGCTCTGGCACAGCGCTTGCGCGCACTACCGCGGCGCAGACTGGTCATCCTCGGCGAGGCGGGCATGGGGAAGACCACACTGGCCGTCCTGCTGCTGCGCGAGCTCCTCCGCTCCCGGCAGCCCGATGAGCCGGTCCCGGTCCTGTTCCCCCTATCCGACTGGAACCCGGCAGTCCAGCCGCTGCGCAGCTGGCTGGCCGACCGGATCACCGACACGTACCCAGCGATGCGGGCCGGGCGATTCGGTCCCGACGCCGTCCGCGCCCTGCTGGACGGCCATAAGATCCTGCCCATCCTCGACGGCCTCGACGAGATCCCCGAACCGGTGCGCCCGCGCGTGCTGACGGCCCTCAACAATGCGCTCACCAGCGACGACGGGCTCGTCCTCACCTGCCGCACCGAGCAGTACGTCTCCGCCGTGGACGCCACCGGCGGGGGATGTGCTCACCAGCGGCGCCGTCATCGAGCCGGTCCCGGTGGCCCCCGCCGCAGCCGCCGCGTATCTGACCGCCTGCCGTCCGCCTCGCTCCGGCGGGGGGCTGGCCTGCAGTGATCGCGGCGCTGAGGGGCCATGCAGACACACCGCTCACCCGCGCCCTGACAACCCCACTGACGTTATGGCTGATGCGCAAGGTCTACATCGACGGCGGCAAGGACCCGTCCGGCCTGGCGGACCGCGATCGGTTCCCCACCCCGGACGCGATCACCGAGCACCTTCTCAACCACCTCATCGACGCGATCGTGGGCACCGATCCCTGGTGGCGTTCCCCTGGCCCCGCTGAGGTCCGGCGACGCCTGGGGCTGCTTGCCGCTCACATGCACGCGCGGGGCAGCCGTGACCTGGCCTGATGGCAGCTGCGCCGAGCCGTGCCCACAGCCGGAACGAGAGCCGTCAGCCTGCTTCCGCTGCTGACGGTGACCGTCCTGACGGGGCTGGTCCCGATTATGGCCAGCGTCCTCCGCGGCGACGACCCGGAGGACGGGCTTGCCTTCACGAGCCTGTTCATGATGGCCGTTTCAGGATTTCTCGGATTCGTCGGGCTCGCCGGCGGATCGACGGCCAGGCGTCTGCTCCGCCTGGGAAGGGAACCGGCCTACGCCGAGCTGAGTTTTCGTGGGCGCACCGGCTTGATCATGCGCGCCTTGGCGACCAGCGCCGGGGAGGGCGCCGCCGGCGGCACCGCGATAGGGGTGGTGCTCTATCCGGTACTGGATCTCGCGTCGGCGGTCCTGATGGGACTCGCCTCGGTGGGGGCCGGGCTCGTCGTGGGCCTCCGCCGCTGGGCGGAGTTTCCCCAGGCCGATGACGACGGGCCCAGGACCCCGTCAGCCTCGTTGCGTGGAGACCTGCGGCTGAACTACCTCACCGTCGCGGTCAGCGGCCTGCTGGCGATGACGTTCATCATGCTCCTCTACACCCTGGTGATACCGGAGGCATTGATGATCGACGGGGCCGTCGACTGGGAGACAGTGGGGGGCATGCTCACCGTCGGCGCATGGATCGGTGCGATGCTCGGGCTGGGGCTCGGCACCGGGCTCCAGAGTGCGGGAGCAACCTATCTCGCAACGATCGTGCTCCTACGAATCCGCCGGCGCCTCCCCTCCGCTTAATGCGTTTCCTTGAGCAAGCACACCAGGCTGGTCTGCTACGGCAGGTAGGCCCCGTCTATCAGTTCCGGCACGCCATTCTCCAAGTCCACCTCGCGCGCCACCACGCCTAGCACCACGTCAATGTGCCTGATGGGCGAGTCTCGACATGGCGGAGAGGCGCTCACCCTTTGGGGCGAGCGCCTCTCCGGCGGTCTCGGCTTGGATCACTTCAGGATCGGGAGGCGCTTGACCAGCGGGATCTTGGCCCACCAGCGGCCGAGGCCGAGGGTGTCGCCGGCGCTGACCAGGGCGAGGCCGACGATGAGCAGCGCGTAGATCAGGTGGTCGTCCATGAAGAGGTTGTTCTCCGGGGGCAGGACCGCCGACCACATCATGACCAGCAGCGCCGCGCCGCCCGCGGCGGCGATCCGCATGCCGATGCCCAGGATCAGGGCGGCACCGACGCCCGCGAGCCCGATCATGAACAGCCAGTCGGCCCAGGCCGCGCCGGCGATGTCGTGGTAGAACCCGGCGAACGGGCCCTTCGGCGAGAACTTCAGGAACCCTTCGGTGGGGCCGCCGCCCTTGGTCCACGCCTTGGCGGCGGGGGTCTCGTGGCCCAGCCCGAACAGCTTGTCCAGGAACGCCCACAGGAAGACCCAGCCGAGGGCGAGCCGCGCGGCCGCCCACACGTACCGGGCCGCGGGCGACTCGGTCAGCGGCTTGGGGGTCACCACCCGCACCAGCGCGTGGTGCCCGTGCCGGGTGTTCATCTTGTGCTCGGAGACCGCCATCGTGTCTCACCTTCCATCGCATCGCCTTTTCTCTTGCCACCCCGAACTCAACTCCATGGCGGACGCGCGCTGTAGGTCCGTTCGGCGCATGGCTGACGGGACTTAAGTCCTGTTGTCCAGCCGTTTCCGCGCTCACAAAGCATCACATTTTCGGGCCGGACGACCCTGCCGTGTGGAAGGCCGGTCTCTTAGCTTCACCGAGAAGGACTTTGGCGGGAGGAAGTTATGGAACTGTCGAGGATCGAGCGGACGATGGAACGCCGGCGCCGTAGCTGCGGTTTCGACCGGAACGACCTGCGACGCGGAATGGACCGGTGGCAGTGGTTCATCGGATTGATGCTGCTGTTGGCCGGTACGGTGGTCGCTTCGGTCGCGGCCGTCCATATCGGGGGCGCCGTTTACGATTCGGGGGTCCGGACCGAACGCCACGAGGCAGCTGTCTTCCATGCGACCGACGCGACGGTGGTTAAGGTCCACGAGGCGAGCCGGACCCGCGGAGTGACGGTGTCCTGGGTCGCCCCGGACGGTTCTCGCCGGACCGGCGGCTACGAGACCTGGCGTGGAGCGTCCGTGGGCGATCACGTTCGGGTCTGGGTCGGCTCGGCGGGCGTCAGAGAGGACCCTCCGCGGCCGCACGCGCGGACGATCGGTGACGCCGTCGCCTACGCCGTTGGCACGGTGGCCGTGACCGCGGCGGTCTTCTTCGGCGCTTACCAGCTCCTGCGGCGCCGCTTCGACGAGGTCCGCTACAGGCTCTGGGACGCCGCGTGGGCCGACTTCGACCGGCACCGCATCGGACCGTGAACGGTCAGCCGTCCTTGAGGGGCACGCGCCAGACCAGGATCGTGCCGCCGCCGGGCCGCTGCCGCGTCCTGAAGGACCCGCCGCACACCTCGGCGCGTTCGCTCATGTTGCGCAGGCCGCTGCGGCGGCCGCCATCGGGGATGCCGACACCGTCGTCCTCGACCCGAAGCGTCAATTCGTCGCCGACGTCGATGGCGACGACGGCCTCGCCGGCCTGCGCGTGCCGTGCCACGTTCGACAGCGCTTCGCGCACGACCGCGAGGAGCTGCTCGCCGGTGTCGTCGTCGACGGCGGTGTCGAGCAGGCCGTCGAGCCGGACCGAAGGGGAGAACCCGAGTTGCTCGGCGGCGCCGTCGACGAGGGCGTGGACGCGACTGCGCAACGACTCCTCGTCTCCCGTCGCCTGTAGTGCGAAGATCGATGACCGGATCTGGCGGATGGTGTCGTCGAGATCGTCCACTGCCCGCTGGACCCGGACCGCGACCTCCCGCTTCTGGGTGATCTTGATCGCGGCCATCAGCGTCATCGCGATGGCGAACAGCCGCTGGATGACGGTGTCGTGCAGGTCCTTGGCGATCCGGTCCCGGTCCTCCAGCAGCGCCAGGCGCTCGGCGTCCCGGCGCCGCTCGGCCAGCTCCAGCGCCACCGCCGCCTGCCCCGCGAACGCCTCCAGCAGCCGCTGCGTCCCCTCGGAGAATGCCGGCTCGCCAGGCGCGTTGACGACCGACAGGACGCCGCGGGCGGACGAGCCGACGCCCAGCGGCACCACCAGCAGCGGACCGATCTCCAGGTCGACCGGAGTGCCGGCCTCGCGAACCGCGTCCGCCCCGTCGGCCAGGCGCAGCGCCACGCCCTCCTCGAACACCTTCCCGGCGATCGAGTGGCCCCTGGGCAGCCGCATCCCGCGTACCCGGCCCGCATCGGCGCCGTCCGCGGCCTCCACCGTGAACTCCCCGCCCGCTTCGTCGATCAGCGCGACGGTCGCCAGGCCCGCGTCGGAGACCTGCCGCGCCCGTTCGGCGACCAGGGAGGTGACCTGGTGGGTGTCGGTGCCCGACAGCAGCCTCGTGGAGACCTCCGCAGACGCCTCCAGCCACCGCTCGCGACGCCGGGTCTCCTGGTACAGGCGGGCGTTCTCGATCGCGACGCCGGCCGCCGTCGCCAGCGCCGTGACGACGACCTCGTCCTCCTCCTCGAAGACGCCGCCGCCGGCCTTCTCCGTCAGGTAGAGGTTGCCGAAGACCTCGTCCCTGACCCGGATCGGGACGCCCAGGAACGTGCGCATCGGCGGGTGGTCGGCAGGGAAGCCGTACGACTCGGCGTGCTCGGACAGGTCCGGCAGCCGCAGCGGCCGCGGTTCCTTGATCAGCAGGCCCAGGATGCCCTTGCCGTGCGGCCAGTGGCCGATCGCCGCGATCTCGTCCTCGGTGACCCCGACGGTGACGAACTGGACGAGCCGCTCGCCTTCCTCGTCGATCACGCCGAGGGCGCCGTAGCGGGCGTCGACGAGCGTGACGGCGGCTTCCGTGATGCGCCTCAGCACCGTCTCCAGGTCCAGCTCGCCGCCGATCGAGACCACGGCCTCCAGCAGCCCGTGCACCCGGTCGCGCGTCGACCGCGCGGCCTCCAGCCGCGTCTGGAGTTCCGCCAGGAGATCGTCCAGCTGCAACTGAGGCAGGATCAGTCGCGCCTTGTCCTCGCCTGGCCCAGACTCGTCGGTCACCTTCCCAGTATCGCCGACCGGCGGCCCCGGACATAAGGCGAGGCGCCATTGGGCCGTGGCCGGATGGCTCTTGTTCACGCAGAGTACTTCGCTTACGACCAACCGTTCATTTCATGCCCCACATGGCGGGCGGAAGCAGCCTCGCCCCCGTCCCGGTCCTTCACCGGGCGCTGACTTCCGAGCGGCCGCTCCCGCTCCGGCGGGGTATTTTGATCAAGCCTCCTCGATCATGACGTCCTCGACCGGCCGCCGCACGGTCGCCAGCTCCTCCCCTGCCGGTACGCCGATCCGAAGGAGCATCTGCGGGTATGCGTCGCCACAGAAATGCGTGCGGATGAAGGCCCGCAGTTCGGGGACCTCCAACGCCTGCGTGTGCTGGGCGGCCGCGAGACCGTGCTCGGTGGCGCACAGCAGCAGGCGCTCCAGCGCCTGACCGGCCCGCAGCCACGCCGCCGGGGTGTCCTCGGCCGTCACGAGCAGCAGGGCGATCCCCGCGAGCGCGGTGCCGTCGTCATCGGCGGCCTCGACTCCCCATCCCTGACCGCGGGCGAAATCCCGCGGCGGGAAGTGCGGCTCCGTCCTGGGCGTCCGCGCGGGGTAGGAGATCTCCTGGACGCCGTCCTTGCGCGCCGTCGCCGGCGACGGCGCCCAGCGGGCTATTTCGGTCGCGTAGGCGGGCGTGCGGCGCTGGACGTGCTCGGCCGCGTCCGTCAGCGCGGCCAGCGCCCCCAGGACGTGGGCGTCGACGGCCTTGATCACCCGCGCCCCCTCCTGCTCGGCTGCGCGCAAGAGGGCCGTGACCACACCGGACGGCACCGGCTCCGGCCGGAACCCGCCGCGGTGGCTGTGCCGCCGCTCGATCTGCGCGTACTCGCCGTCGACCTCCCTGGAGACCGCTCCGTCGCCGCGTTCCGCCTCGACATCGGCCAGCAGGTGCGGCCGGTCCGCGTCCGGCAGCAACCGCACGACCGGCTCGTACCCGCGCTTGCGCAGCGACAGCCGCAGGTTGTACAGGGCCGCGCCGCAGCTGATCAGCATCTCCCGCCCCTGCGGGTCGGCGACGTCGAGCCGGCGATCGGGGTCGGCGCGCACGCTGATCCGCGACCCGCGCACGCCGAACAGCCACGGCTGGGTGTTGTGCACCGACGGTGCCCGGATCGCGTCCTCCACGGCGCCGCGGACGAGATCACTCCCGATCGAGGCGCTCTTGCCAACATGCATTGGTCACTCCTTCCCCTATGCCTCCACCCCACTACCCGGCCCTGGCCTGGGCAAGGGCCGAAAGTCCATGCATGGCTGCCCCCGGCCGCCCGGCGGAAACGGCCGGCGGGACTTTCGTCCCCGCGATCGCGGGACCTCCGGTGCCTGTGAGGCGGCCGTCCTGAGGGGTAGCGTCCATGGCATCACCACTGACTCGAGGAAACGATCACTATGACGGGGTCGGACGACCAGAACGCGACGCGGGGCAGGAAGACGATCCGGGTGTTCCTGACGGACGACCACGAGGTCGTCCGCCGCGGCGTCGCCGCCCTGCTGTCCGCCGAGGACGACATCGAGGTCGTCGGCGAGGCCGGAACCGCCGAGCACGCCCTGGCGCGGATCCCCGCGGCGCGGCCCGACGTCGCCGTCCTGGACGTCCGGCTCCCCGACGGCGACGGCGTGAGCGTCTGCCGCGAGATCCGCTCGCAGATGCCGGAATTGGCCTGCCTGATGCTGACCTCCTTCGACGACGAGGACGCCCTCTTCCAGGCCGTCATGGCGGGGGCCTCGGGCTACGTTCTCAAGCAGATTCACGGCTCCGACCTGGTCGGCGCCGTCCGGACGGTCGCCTCCGGCCAGTCGCTCCTCGACCCGCGCAGCACCGCCCGGATGCTCCAGCGGATCCGTGCCCGCCAGGAGAAGAAGGACCCGCTCAAGGGCCTCACCGAGCAGGAACGGCACATCCTGGAGCTCATCGGCGAGGGGCTCACCAACCGGCAGATCGGCGAGCGCCTGTTCCTCGCCGAGAAGACCGTCAAGAACTACATTTCCAGCATCTTCACCAAGCTCGGCATGAGCCGCCGGACGCAGGCCGCCGCGCTCGCCGCGCAGCTCAAGGCCGACGCCCAGAAGGAGCGCGGCCACCACGAGTGATCCGTCCGGTCATCGCGTCCGCGGCCCCTGTCCGGGGACGATCGCGATGGGAGCCGGCGCCTCGTGCAGGACCGCTCGGGCGACTGCACCGAGCAGGGTTCGCGGGGAGGAACCGATGCCGTGGTCACCGACCACCAGCAGGCTCGCGCCCCGGGCGTTGTCGGCCAGGACGCGCTGGGCGCGCTCCCTGACGAACCGGCGCTCGACAGCGATCTCCGGGTAGCCGGCGAGGCACGGCGTGATGGCGGCCTCGAACCGTGCCTTGGCGTGCTCTTTGAGCTTTTCCGGGTCGGTGAACGGCAGCCGGTCGGGGCCGGGCAGCACCGCCGGGTCCCACCATGCGCAGATGACCCTCACCATGGCTCGGTGCAGCCTGGCCTCCCCCAGTGCGAAGCGGAGGGCCGCGTCGCCTGCCGGTGAGCCGTCAACGCCCACCACGATCCGGGCGGGACCGGCCCTCTCCTCATGCGGCGCGCCCGCCGGGACCACCACGACCGGCCGGTCCGCGTGCGCCGGGACCTGGGTCGCCGTGGACCCCAGCGGAAGGGCGTCGAATCCGCCGCTTCCCCGGGTTCCGACCACCGTCAGTTCCGCCTTCACGCCCGCCTCCAACAGGACGCCCGGCGCGGAGCCCTTGCGGAGGAGAGGAGCGATGTCGAGATCCGGGGCCGTCTCACGCGCGAGGCGGACGCCCTCGTCCAGCACCATCGCGCCCATTCCCCGGACGATCGCCGCCGCCGCCTCGTCTTCGGGGCGCGACGGATACGGCCAGTTCCAGGCATGGCAGACGCGCAGAGGCACGCCGCGCCTGGACGCCTCCACGGCCGCCCACCGGACGGCCTGCCCGGCGGCCGGTGAGCCGTCGAAACCTGCGAGAACGCACCGTCGGTCCATGGTGTCCTCCCTCCTCGGCCCAGGATCGCCGGTCGCCGTTCGTCTGATGAGAGGCCAAGAGTCGCCCGCCGCTGGGACCTTCGCCCCTGCCGTCCTGCACTGCCGGCGGAGGACGGTGGAGTCATCAGGAGGTACGGCCATGAACATCGGGTACGTCCTCGTCGTCGCCGGTCCCGGCGGCGGATGGGGGCACATGGGCAATGGCGGCTGGTCCGGCTGGATGTGGATCTGGGGGTCGATGATGATCATTCTCTGGGTCATCCTCATCAGTGCGGTCGCGTGGGTGATCGTGCGCCTGGCGGCGTCGCGCCGCGACGTCCCGACCATCAATGAGCAGATGGAGCACCGGCACGCCCGGGAGGTCCTCGCCGATCGCTACGCGCGCGGTGAGATCACCTCGGAGGAGTACGACGAGCGGCTGGCCAAGCTCGGATGACGCCTGTGCAGGCGCCGTACCGCGCTCCGGCCGGCGAGGTGGCGGCCGCGCTCGGCACGGACGCCGAGCGCGGTCTCGCCGGTGCGGAAGCCGCAGCGAGGCTCACGCGGGACGGGCCGAACACGCTGCCCGCAGCGCGCGGTCGCGGGCCGGTGCGGCGGTTCCTGCTGCAGTTCCACAGCCCGCTGATCTATGTGCTGCTGGCGTCGGCGGCCGTGAGCGCGCTGCTGGGCGAGCACGCGGACGCCCTGGTCATCCTCGGTGTGGTGGTGGTGAACGCCGTCGTCGGGTTCGTCCAGGAGTCCCGTGCGGAGAAGGCGCTCACCGCTTTGGCGGCGCTGACGCAGACCACGGCGTCGGTCGTCCGGGACGGCAGGTCGCTGACCGTTCCGGCTGCCGGTCTGGTCCGCGGGGACCTCGTCGAGCTGGCGGCCGGTGACAAGGTCCCCGCGGACCTGCGCCTGCTGCGCGCCGACGAGCTCTCCGTGGACGAGTCGGCGCTCACCGGCGAGTCCGTCCCGGTGGGCAAGGATCCGGCGGCTCTGGGAGAGGCGGCCCTGGCGGACCGCCGCAACATGGCCTTCTCCGGGACGCTGGTCACGGGCGGGCAGGGTGCCGGAATCGTCGTCTCCACCGGCGCCGACACCGAAATCGGCGATGTTCATCGGCTGGTGCAGACGACCAGCACCGTCCAGACCCCGCTCACCCGGAAGATCGCCCGTTTCAGCAAGATCGTTACCGTCGCGATCCTGGTGCTGGCGGCGCTGACCTTCGCCATCGGCGTCCTGTACGGCCGCCCGCCCGCCGAGATGCTCACCGCCGCGGTCGCGCTGGCGGTCGGCGCCATCCCCGAGGGGCTTCCCGCCATCGTCACGATCACCCTGGCCTTCGGGGTGGCGCGGATGGTGCGCCGGGGAGCGATCGTCCGCCACCTCCCAGCGGTCGAGACGCTCGGCGGCACGACGGTGATCTGCACCGACAAGACCGGGACGCTCACCCAGAACCAGATGACGGTCACCGCCGTCTTCGCCGGCGGCCGGGAGTATTCGATGTCGGGCTCCGGGTACGCACCCGCCGGGGCCGTTGAGCAGGACGGAGGACCAGTCCGGCTCGAAGCGCATCCCGCGCTGCGCGAGACGCTGCTCGCGGGCGCGGCCTGCAACGACGCACAGCTGTTCCAGGAGGACGGCGGCTGGCGCATCACCGGGGATCCGACCGAAGGCGCCCTCCTGACGAGCGCGGCCAAGGCCCGGGTAGGCGATGCGCCGCCCCGGACGGCCACGCTCCCCTTCACGTCCGAGCGCCGGTTCATGGCGACCGCCCATGAAGGCGGCACCGTCTACGTCAAGGGTCCGGTAGAGCGGATCCTGGAGTTCTGCGACGACCAGGCGGGGCCGGACGGCCTGCCCCAGCCCCTGGACCGTGCGGCCGTCAAGGCTCGCGCCGAGGCGTTCGGCGGGCGGGCACTGCGCGTCCTGGCGTTCGCGCGTGCGTCGTCGGACCGCCTCGACCCGCTGCCCCGCCTCACCTTCCTCGGCCTGCAGGCCATGATCGATCCGCCGCGTCCCGAGGCCGCGGACGCCGTGCGGGCCTGCCGCGACGCCGGCGTCCAGGTCAAGATGATCACCGGTGACCACGCGGCGACCGCGGCGGCCGTGGGAGCCCGGATCGGGCTCGGCGGCGAGGTCGTGACGGGGGCCGACCTGGCCGCGGGCCTGTCCCCGAGCCAGGTCGACGCGGCCGCGGTGTTCGCGCGGGTCTCCCCCGAGCAGAAGCTCCAGCTCGTCCGGACGCTCCAGGACGCCGGCCACGTCATCGCCATGACCGGGGACGGCGTCAACGACGCCCCCGCCCTCAAACGGGCCGACATCGGCGTCGCGATGGGGCGCGGCGGCACCGACGCCGCCCGCGAATCGGCCGACATGGTCCTCACCGACGACGATTTCGCCTCCATCGAGCAGGCCGTGGAGGAGGGGCGCGGCGTGTTCGACAACCTGGTCAAGTTCATCGTCTGGGCCCTGCCGTCCAACATCGGCCTCGGGCTGGTGCTGGTCGCCGCGATCGTCGCGAACGCCTCGCTGCCGATCCTGCCGCTCCAGGTGCTGTGGCTGAACATGACGGCCGTGCTGGTCCTCGGCCTGCCGTTCGCCGTGGAGCCCAAGGACGAGGAGATCATGCACAGGCCTCCCCGCGCCCCATCGTTGCCGTTGCTCACCCGTTCGATGACCCTGCGAATCCTGCTGGTGTCGGGAATCCTGCTCGCCGGCTCGTTCGGTCTCCAGCACTGGGAGCGCATGGACGGCGCCTCACCCGAGACGGCCAGGACCATCGTGGTGAACGTCTTCGCGGTCACCCTGATCGCCTACATGTTCAACTGCCTGTCCCTGGAGCGGCCGCTGCTGTGGGGCGGGATCCGCCGCAACCCCTGGACGGCCGTCAGCGCCGTGGCCCTCATCGCGATCCAGATGTTCTACACGTACACCCCGTTCATGCACCGGGTCTTCCACTCGGCCGCGCTCGGCCTCGGCGCGTGGGCACGGATCGTCGTCTTCGCCGTGGTCGCCTACCTCGTCATCGAGGTCATCAAGCGGCTCCAGCGCGGCTGACGTCTCGGCGCGGCCGGGCTTCTCGGCCCCTTCAGGAGGGACCTTCGCCTCTGCGATCCGGCTCCCTGACCTCGAATCCTGGACGTGAGGACGGAAACCGACAGCCAGGAGGAGCCATGGCCGCGCACCGCCCGCTGGAGAAGCGGACCGCCGCCGAGGTGATGACCTTGGACCTTCTCACCATCTCCGAGTCCGAATCGGTGCTGATGGCGTGGGAGCTGATGTGCCAGGCGGGCGTCCACCACCTGCCGGTGGCCGACGACGAGGGAGGCTTCATCGGCGTCGTCGACGCGCAGACCCTGACGGCCTCCTGGGGCGCCTCCGGGCCCGAGCAGGCCCGGCGGGCCGTCACCACGCTCCTGCCGCCCGGCCCTCCGGTGACGGTGCCGCCCACCGCCACGATCGCCGAGGCGGCGGGAGCCATGCTGAAGGCCGGCCGCGACTACGTCCCGGTGACCGACGACCGGAACGTGCTCGTCGGCCTTCTCACGGCCCACGACCTGGTGAGCGGCCTCGCCGGCGTCCACCGCGACATCGCGCCGCGCAGCGGCGGCATGCCGTCCCTGTACCGGATCGAACCGGTGTTCCCGGCCGGCCTCCCCGGCCGTTCCACAGCCGCGCGGATGGGACCGGACTAGCCGGAGCCTGGAAGGCGGAAGCGGCGCGGCCGGGTCACGGTCGCCATCGTGCCGTCGCCCCGCTGACCGCACCAGCACGCGGCCGGCGCGGCCGGGAC